>CAMGSK010000068.1 GCA_946061795.1 uncultured Elusimicrobium sp. | reverse complement strand
AATAAATTTATATTCTTTTCCACAGGACCTCATATGATGAAAAGCACAGAAATCAGAAACGGTTTTTTAGATTTTTTTAAGTCCAAAGGGCTGCCCGTAAAACCCTCCAGCCCGCTGGTGCCGCACTCGGACCCTACTTTGTTGTTTACTTCAGCCGGCATGGTGCAGTTCAAGGCCAATTTTTTGGGCATAGACAAATCGTTAAAAAACGCCGCCACCTGCCAAAAGTGCGTGCGCACGACGGACATTGACAGCGTCGGCTTTACCGAGCGGCACTTGACGTTTTTTGAAATGTTGGGCAATTTTTCGTTCGGCGATTATTTCAAAAAAGAAGCCATCGCCTGGGCGTGGGAATACTTGACGGGGACGCTGGGTCTGCCCGCGGACAAACTTTACGTCAGCATTTACAAGGGCGGCATCGCCCCGCGCGACGAAGAGGCCTATCAGGCCTGGCTGCAATACGTGCCCAAAGAGCGTATTTTTGAATTGGACGAAGCCGACAATTTCTGGACCATGGGTCCCACCGGCCCCTGCGGTCCGTGCACGGAAATTTATTACGACTTTGGCGACAAAGGCTGCAAAAACCCGCATTGCGACATTACCTGCGACTGCGGACGTTTCGTGGAAATTTGGAACGTGGTGTTTGAAAGCTACAACCGCCAGGAAGACGGCTCTTTGCAGCCGCTGCCCCAGAACAATATTGATACAGGCATGGGGCTGGAACGCCTGTGCATGGCTATGCAGAACAAACAAAATATTTTTGAAACGGATTTGTTTACTCCGCTGACCGATGAAGCCAAAAAGATTTTAAATATTCAAGGCCGCACCAAACAGGAAATTTCCGCTTTGCGTATCATTGCCGACCACGTGCGCAGTTCTTCTTTCCTGATTGCGGAAGGCATTTTGCCTTCCAACGAGGGCCGCGGCTACATCCTGCGCCGCCTTATCCGCCGTGCGGCGCGCTACGCCAAACTGATGGGCAGCGAAAAGCCGTTTTTATATACGCTGGCCAAAAAGGTAAGAGAAATTTTTGACGGGCTGTACCCGGAAATAGATAAAAACCTTTCCCACATTGAAGACGTGCTGAAAACGGAAGAAGAAACGTTTTTCAAAACGCTGCAGAACGGGGAAGAAAAGCTGGAAGCTTTGCTGGCCAAGACGAAAGGAACCCTGTCCGGGCAGGATGCGTTTTATCTGCATGAAACGTTTGGGTTCCCGTTGGAACTCACGCGCGAAATCGCTTCCGCCAAAGGCATAAAAGTGGATGAGGCGGGCTACGAAAAAGCCAAAGAAGCCGCCTCCGCCAAAAGCCGCAGCTACGCCGACGAATTTTCCAAAGAAAAAGTGAAAGTGCTCCAAACGCTGGAAAACACGTTGCCGGCCACCCGCTTTACGGGGTATGAAACGCTGACGCAAACGGCGCGCGCGCTGACGCTGCTGAATAAAGAGTTTGAAGAGGTCAAAACGTTAAACGGTGAAGGATACGCCGTCTTCGACGCCACCTCTTTTTACGCCGAATCCGGCGGCCAGGTGGCCGACGAAGGCGTCATTTTGAAAGACGGAAAAGAAACCGCCCGCGTGTTGGACGTACAGAAGCCGCTGGGCCACGTGTTTTTGCATAAAATTGACGGCAGTCTGTCCGTCGGGGAAGAAGTGACGCTGTCCGTAAACGCGGATGCGCGTTCCCGCGCGGCTGCCAATCACAGCGCCATTCACCTGATTAACGCCGCCTTGCGCCAAGTGTTCGGCTCCGGCGTGCACCAGAGCGGTTCGTTTGTTTCTCCGCAGCGTTTCCGTTTTGACTATACGCTTTCCAAAACGCCGACGGCGGACGAGTGGAAAAAAGTGTGGGATATCGTACAGGGAGCGATTGACGCGGCCCTGCCCGTGGCTTGTCAGGAACGGCCGCTCAAAGACGCTTCCCGTTTGGGAGCCGTCACGCTGTTGGGCGAAACCTATGCCGATCCTGCTCGCTTTGTGCTGATGGGCGGAAGCTTTGACGAGCCGGAGAAAAAATACAGTCTGGAGTTGTGCGGCGGTACGCACGTATCCAACACGGCGCAGGTCATTACGGTGGTGCCTTTGAAAGAAGGCTCTTTGTCCGCGGGCGTGCGGCGCATTGAAGGCGCGGCGGGCAAAGCGGCGTTGGATTACTTAAAGCAGGTCCATGCGCAGGCCGAAACCATGGCGGCCCGGTTAACCGTCCCCGTGGCGGATGTGGCCGCGCGTTTAAATCAAATTTTGGACGAACTCAGAGAAGTCAAAAAACGCTACAGCGCATTCCGCGAGAAAACCTTGGCCGCGGGCGGCGTGGCGCAGGTGGCTTTTACCATGAAGAACGGCGCGACGCTGGTCATGCAAAACGCCGAAGGCGCCCAACCGCGCGAACTGCGCGCCATTGCCGATACAATTGGCCAGAAGCATGAAAAGGCGTTGGTCATCGTAAGCACGGACAAGGATGGCAAACGCTCGTTTGTGGTCAAAATGGTGGGCTCTCTGCCTAATACGGACGCCTTGCAGGTGGCCAAGCATATCGCCGCGGCGCTCAACGGCCGCGCGGGCGGACGGACGGACTTTGCCCAAGGCGGCGGAGAAGCCAAAAAGCCGTGGCAGGAATTTATCTCTTCGCTGAAAGACAGTCTGTAATTTCTGCTTGCACGAATAAAATGAACACGGAGCGAAACGAAAGGTTTCGCTCCGCATTTTTGTATGCAGCTGTTGTGGCTTTGGTGAGTTTTTTGATTGTTTTCTGTTCGGTGCCAAAAAATAATTGGAGCGATCAAGCGATAATTTCTCATGCCGGGGAAACGCATCGCAGAAGCCTTGCATTGTTTTTTTTTTTTGATAAATTTTGCTTATGAACAAAATTTATCAAAAAACCTTCTTCGTCAAGAAAAGTCCCGCCAAAGGCCGCATGGGCGGCTTTACGCTGATAGAGCTGTTGGTGGTGGTTTTAATTATCGGCATATTGTCCGCCGTTGCCTTGCCGCAATACACCAAAGCGGTGGAGAAGAGCCGCGCCGTGGAAGCTTTGACTATGATTAGGGCCGCTATTACGGCGGCGGAAGTTTATTATTTGGCGAACGATCAATATCCGACCGATGTGGACGAGTTGGATATCAGCATTCCCAGTTCGGACAATTTTTTTCTGGAAAGCGTATATGACGGAGATGAAGAGGATGCGAGAATACAAATTTATAATCAACGGACCGGCATGCGTTCTTGGTGGATTTATTATTATAAAAACAAAACGTTGAATTGTCAGGTTGAGAAGTCTGAACCGGAAAATTCTTTGGCCAGAAGTGTTTGCAAATCGTTTTCCAGTCAAAAAACAACTTGTCTGGAGACGGAGTATGACTGCTATGTTCTCAATTAAAAACGCCCCGGGCAAAACCCGGGGCGTTTTTTAAAACAGCGGTTATTTTTTCAGCTGTACTTTGGCCATCATATCGTACATAATAATGCTGGCCGCGGCGGAAGCGTTTAAACTTTCTACGCCGCCCTTTTGCGGAATAGAAATAATTTGGTCGCAATGCTCGGCCGTTTTCTCCCGGATGCCGGTGCCTTCTGAGCCGATGACCAATACGGCGGGGGAAGCGTAGTCCGTCTGCGTGATAGGCTGTCCGTCCATATCCGCGCCGTACACCCAGAACCCTTCTTCTTTTAGGTCAAGCAAAGCGTTGGAGAGATTGGCCACTTCCACGATGTTGACGTTTTCCACTGCGCCGCATGCCACTTTATATACGGCAGGCGTCAGCCCCACGGTGCGCCGCTGGGGCAGAATAATGGTGGAAAAACCCAGACAGGCCGCACTGCGGATAATGGCGCCCAGGTTTTGCGGGTCGGTCATTTCGTCCACGGCCAGCCAAAGGTCTTTTTTGTTTCCGTCGGCTTCGTACATGGCGGTGGAAAGTTTCATCAGCCGTACGGGCTGGGCTTTGGCCAGCACGCCCTGGTGATTGGCTCCTTTGCTCAGGCGGTCCATCATTTTCAAATCCATGCGGTCAATTTTTACGTTGTTGCGCTTGGCCAGCCGGATAATTTCTTCCACCGCGCGGTGGCCGGATTTGTTGTCCGCCACATAGAGCTGGACCACGTTGCGTTTTTTGCTTTTCAACGCTTCCATGACGGCGTGAATGCCGTAGAGCAGGTCTAGATTTTCACTCATAATATTTTTATCCTATTTGCGCCGAACCGAAACTCATGCCCACTTCCAACGCGGCGCGCACTTCTTCTCCGTGCGGGTCCACCCGTTTGAGTTTGCTGATGGCGTCTGAAATTTTCACTTCCGTGATGCCGAAATTGCGGAACGAAGCCATATAGCCGAATTTTCCTTCCAGCACCATGTCCAGCGCTTTGGCTCCGTAGAGCGTGGAGAGCCAGCGGTCAAACGCTGTGGGCGTGCCGCCGCGCTGCATATGGCCCAACACGCACGCGCGCGATTCTATGTACGTGCGGCGTTCTATCATATCGCTGAGTTTGTAGGCGATGCCGCCCAGCCGGATGGGGTCCGTGCTGCCCGCCACCGTGCGGGTGACGGCCTGTTCGCCGGCTTCATTTTTGGCGCCTTCGGCCGCGACGACAATGCTGAAAGTTTTGCCGCAGCTTTTGCGCTCCAAAATGTAATTGACGATGACGTCGTCGTTGTAGGGAATTTCCGGTATCAGTACGATGTCGCCCCCGCCGGCTATGGCCGAGCGCAGCGCAATCCAGCCCGCATAGCGGCCCATGGTTTCAATAATCATGACGCGGTGATGGCTTTGGGCCGTGGTGTGGATGCGGTCTATGGCTTCCGTGGCGACGGATAAGGCCGAATCAAACCCGAAGGTTTGGTCTGTGGCGGAGAGGTCGTTGTCTATCGTTTTGGGGACCGCCACGATAGGCATGCCCTTTTCTACAAATTGCTGGGACATGTGCAGCGTGCCGTCTCCCCCGATAGTGATCAGCGCGTCCAGTTGGTTTTCATGAAAATTGTGCATCGCCACGGCGGAGAGGTCTTTGGGTTCTTCCGCAGATCCGAAAGGCGGCAGCGTATAGCTGAACGGATTGGCGATGTTGCTGGTGCCCAAAATAGTGCCGCCCAGCGTCAAAATGCCCGAGACGGTGTCTGAGGTGATGGGGAGCACTTCGTTGCGCACCAATCCGTCAAACCCGTTTTTGATTCCCACCACTTCAATGCCGTGGCGCAGTGCGTTTTTGCTGACGGCGCGCACCACCGCGTTAAGGCCGGGGCAGTCTCCGCCGGCTGTTAAAATGCCTATTTTTTTAATGCACGTCATGGTTTCCTCCGGTCTCTAAATGAAGCGCGAAAGCCACGCCAGTATCCATAAAATAAAAAACTGCGCGTCAATCAAGGTCTCTTCTTTGACGCCTCGTGCCGCCGTATGGCTGTAATAGTATATTACTATAAAAACGGTATAGACGTTTCCGGCCAGCAGCATGGCCACCAATGCGCTTTTCCAGGCCACCGCCCACAGCGTGACCAATACGGCCGTCAGCGCGGTAAGCAAAACGGCTACGGCCAGTTTGGTTGTGCCCATACCAAAGGCTTTATAAAAACTTTCTTTTCCTATCATTAAATCTTTGTTGGCGGAGGCAAACCCCAGCGTGACCGAGCGGGTAAACACCAACAGCACCGCATAACACACTGCCAGATAAGAGGCCTTGCGCAGCAGCATGCCGTTGGCCAGCGCGGGCAAAAACGCGCAGGCGAAACCCCAGCCCAATGCCGTCAGGAAATCTTTGGTGCCCGGCAGGGAAAGCAGTTTGGAATGCAGAAGGTGACGGAACGGATAAATCAACCCCAGCGCCATAAATAAAGCGCCCAGCGCAAAGACCCGCGCGTTCATGTACGCCGCGGCAGCCAGCGCCAGTACTGCGGCCGTCCAGCCCCAGTACGCCGGCAGACGTGCGGCCGTTTTATCCTCCAGTGCGCGGTTGAGGGTGATCATGCTGAATATGGACAGCCCAGAGAAAGCCAGCGGCTGCCATTGGAAATGAAGGCCTTCCAATTTCATGCATACATACGTCAGCGCGGCGGCGGCAAACGCCGTATATATGGAGGAAGAAACCAACATCCCCCAGATTTTTTGGCCCATGCGTATCAGAGAACTGCCGCTGTTGCGCCGGGTGCTGCGCACCCAGTCCGCCACCTGATTAATTACCCAATTGGGCGTGGAGGCTCCGGCCGTAATGAAAATGCGCTTGGGGCCGAGCACCTGTTCCGGGGTCAGTTCCGCTTCCGTCTCTATGTGCAGAACGGCGGGGGAAAGCTCCCGGCACAACATGGCCAGCCGGGCCGTGTTGGCGCTGTGTTTCCCGCCGACCACGATGACCAGGTCCGCGTTGCGGGCCATTTGCACCGTTTCGCTCTGGCGTTGTTTGGTGGGGTGGCAAATGGTATTGGAAATTTGGCAAATTTTCGCTTTCTTTTTGACTTCTTCCGCCGCGGCCCAAAAAACACTTTCTTTTTGAGTGGTTTGGGCGACGACGTTTACTTTGTCGTACGCGGGCAGCTGCGCCGCCTCTTCCGGTCCGGACACTACCACGCCTTTGCCCCGCGTACAGCCCAGCAAACCGATGACTTCGGCGTGTCCGCCGTCTCCTACGATGACGGTGTGATAATCCTGCTGCGCATACTTGGAAATGACGTCATGGGCGTGTTTGACCAGCGGACAGGTGGCGTCCACTACCGCCATGCCGCTCTGCATAACTTCCTGCCTAAATTGCGGTGTAATGCCGTGAGCGCGAATGACCAGCACGCCGTTTTTGTCCGCGGCGTGTTCCGGCCGGTCCACGGACGTAATTTGCTTGGCGGCCAGCATGTCGGTCACTTGTTTGTTGTGAATCAGCGGCCCCAGCGTGTAAATGGGTTTTTTGCCGGAAGCTTCCAGCTCCAGCACCTTGTCTATAGCGCCTTTTACCCCCGGGCAAAACCCGGCGGATTTGGCGACGCTCACGCCTTGTTCTTTGTCCATATTTATATTATAGAAAATAAGCGGTCCCGCCCGGGGCGGGAGTTTTGGATTAAAAGGGAGGTTTCCCGGTACGCCGCGGCCGAATTTGCTAAAATAACAGCGTATGAATACGGACGTACTCAGCCCGCTGGACGGGCGTTATCGGGAAACTTTGTCCGCGCTGAGACAGGCGTGCGGCGCGGCGGCGTTTTGCCGTGCGCGCGTGCGCGCGGAAGCGGCGTGGCTGCTGACGTTGGACCAAGTGAAACCGGACGGCTTTAAGCCGCTGTGCGCCAAAGAAAAAGCGTTGCTGGAGCAAATGGCGGATTTGACGGAAGAAGATTTGTCCGCACTGGAGCAAATTGAGCGCACCGGGCGCAACGGCCGCCCCGCTACCAATCACGACGTTAAAGCTGTGGAATATTTTATGGCCGATAAACTGGCGGACGCCGGGTTTGCCGCCCGCGCTCCGTGGATACATTTTGCGTTGACCAGTGAAGACGTAAACAGCTTGGCGTACGCGCAAATTTTGTCGGACGGATTGGG
>CAMGSK010000067.1 GCA_946061795.1 uncultured Elusimicrobium sp. | reverse complement strand
CAGGCGTCAGAAACGCATTACGTAGCCGGGTTCTTCCCCTATCCGGGCGTCCGGTTCTTCGTCCTGGGCCGACTGGGCGCGGCAAAAATTTTCCCCCGCGCCGTTTAAGGGTACGCAGACAAGCTGCGCAAAATTGTTTTGCGTGGCCAAATAATACCGCACATGCGCGCTTTCATTTTTTTGGCGCAGCTCCGCTTCCCAGCAGGGCCGGTCCATCTCCGTGTCGCGACACACCAGTTTCAGCGCAAAATATTTGAGCCCTCCGTTTTCATTCAGCTCTCTTTCATAGCGTGCGGCGCGCTGAGCCGTCATATATCGGCCCGCGCCCAAACGCTTAAAACAGCCCCACAAAGATACGGCCTCCGTCACGCGCGCGCTTTGCACCGCGTTTTGATAATAAGGCAACGCTACGGCTCCCAACACGCCCACAATCACCAACACGACCAACAGTTCTATTAAGCTGAATCCTTTTTTCATTCTTTTTCCTTCAATAATTTTTGCACCAAAGCGCGTATTTCCTCATCCCCGGCGCGCAGCCCCAAAGACCAGGCCGCCTGCTGCAAAATCCGCCCCAGCGTTTCTTCGGGCCGGGAGGAAATTTCATCGGCGTAATAATTACCGTCCATGCGCAAATAATCTTCCAATACCGTGGCGGTATGAGCGCCCAGCCGGGCGCGAAGCGCGCGGGTGTTGCTCATCTTAAAACGGAAATACAACGGACCGCCAAAAGCCAGTTTATTGAAAAAACAGACGGCGCGGCGGAAAAACACCGCCGTATGCCGCGCCACATCTTCAAAATCCACGGCGCGGGTTTCGTGTCCGTTAAAAGAAACCGTTTGGTCGGCCAGCCATTTGTCCAGCATCAGCCCGTAAGAATTAAATTCCAACATGCGGTGCGCGTCTTTTCCGCCGTCAATCAACGCCGCGCCGTCTTGCACCGCCTGCAGTTTCGTCTCTTGTTCTTCGGGCGCGCAAGCGGAAATCAACGCGGGCAATTTTCGGTAATCGCACAGGGGTTCTTCGGGATAGAGCGGCTGCAAAGACAATACCGCCGCCGTACGCTCTTGTGCGTTCACATTTTTAATTTTTAAATAATTTTCAAAATGGCTTTCGGCTTTGTCGTACAAAATATGACGCAGGCGTTCGGATTTTTTGCGGTGGTCCAACAGCCACGGCAGACGCGTAGGGTGAACGATGGCTTCCGGACGGCTGCTTTGACCGGTGCGCACATAAGCGCGTTTAAGTTTGCCCACCAAATGAGGCGTCAAATTGCTCTGGGGAATATTGATGACCACAAACATCCGCTTGCCGTCCCGGCTGACGCAAATATTCACGTCCACAAACACGATAGGGTCAATGTAGGTTTGAATCACGTCCTCTATCATATTGCGCATTTTTTCATGATATTCAATGCCGGTGAAAGGCGGACGGGGCTTGTCGTTTTTGTCGTCGTTGACGCCGATAATCAGCGTGCCGCCCAAAGCATTGGCGAAAGAGGCGATGACTTTGGCGAATTTTTCTTTATTTTTGGGCAAATAATACTTATAGTCCAGCTGCTTTCCCTCCGGCACCTGCCGGCGGCAAAAAGCAACTACGTCGTCAAACGTCAAATCGTGAATGGGCTTGTCAAACAACATATCTCCCCCTTGCCGGACGCGGCGAACCGATAATTTATTATAATAGAAACATCTCTTTCTAAAAGGATAACGCTTTTTTGGCTTGGGAGCAAGTATTTATGAACGGACCAAACAATCCTTCGGCCGTTTGGGTGACGGAAAGATTCATCTCCGCCGCGCCGCAGGCCGCCGCCAAAGCGCTGGCCTCTCTGGCCACGCATGAGGCGCTGCTCCTGCTCAAACCGTTAAAATCCGAGTACGTCGTTTTGTGTTTAAACCCCATGGAGCCGGCTAAAGCCGCCGCACTGCTGCGCAGAATGCCCTCCCGCCAGACGGCGCACGTTTTATCCAGGCTGGAGCTGAAACAAGCCGCGCGGATTTATCAAGCGTTTTCTGAACCGCAGAAAGAAAAAATCAAAACCATTCTTCCCGAAAGTTTCCGCGCCGCTTTACAGGAGGCGCAGCTTTGGCCGCGCGGCAGTGCGGGAGAAAAAATGAACCGGGATTTCCTGATATTCGGTACGGAAGCGCGCCTGAGCGATATTGTGGACAAACTCAAAACGCTACCGCGCAAAAAACTGCCCGCCGCCTGCCTGGTCATGCTCAAAGACGGCAAAGCCAAAGGTTTTATCCGCACCGCGGAATTAGCGTTCTATTCGCCGCAAAGCACGGCCGGCTCCGTCATGACGGAAGCGGAAAGTCTGCCGGCGCACGCGCCGGCAAAAGACGCGCAGAAAATCATAGAAAACGGCCAGCCGCTCGTGCCGGTGACGGATGAAAACGGCCGGCCTCTGGGCGTGCTCTGCGCGCAAAGTTCATACACCGACGCACCGCGCAAAAAACGCTTCGGCTGGTTTTTTTAAATTTTTCCGTTCATTAAAAACGCCCCGGCGCAAAGCTGGGGCGTTTGTCATTTAATTTCCGAAGAAATCAGCGGCGCACGCCTATCAGGCCGTATCCTTCCACTTCTCCGCGGATGTCTTTCATCAGGAATACGTCCCATTCGGCCGCGGAATATTTTCCGTGTTCGTCCGCCAAATCCAGCTTAATCTGGAACGCATGGGCAGAAGCGGATTTTTCCGCGCTCTCAAAACGCAGACGGCCGTTTTCGGCGTTGCGGATAAACTCGTCAAAAAATTCCCGGTTTTCCACCGTCTCTTTCCGCCGTCCCGTAAATGACAGAAACACATCGTTGGCGTATTTGACCCGGAATTTCAGGTCCAGCACCACCGCGGGCAAGTCCACATATTCCAGCGTGCGGATGAAGCTTTGGGACGTTTCTCCCAGGGTTTTGCTGGCTTCGCGCAATTCAATGCGCAAGCTCAAAATGCGCGACATAATGCCTATCAACTCTTCCGAGCCCTCTTCAAAGCGCGCGCGGGTATCGGCGGAAGCGAAACACAACACCCCGGCCACTTTTCCCCCCACGTGCAGCGGAGCGGCAATCAGCGAGCCGAAATGCTTCTCCTTATGAATGCAGCGCGAGCAGTTGGTTTGTCTTAAATCCGGGAAGACGACGACATTGTCGTCCTTCACGTCAAACAAACATTCTTCCACGGGGAAAGTCATATAGCGTTCAATATGGAACGGATTGGCCGTGGCATACACCACCGTCAATTCTTCGGAACCGGAACGGTTAAAACGCATAACCACGCCGACGTCGGCGCCGAAAGCCCGTTTCCCGAAATCCAAAATCCGGTCCACTTGCTCGGTCAGCGTACCCGTATTTTCATTGCTGATGGCGTAGAGGCGGCGAATGCGGGCTTCGTGGGCGCGACGGTCCGAAACGTCTTTTACCCAAAGCACCGCTTCTTCCCGGTTGCCGATAGAAACGCACATGGCTTCAAAAAAGCGTTCCTCTCCGCACACGTTCCAGCTGAAATCAAAATTCGTCGTCACGTTCACGGACAAAGCTTCTTTAACGGCGAAAAGTTCTTTGCAGGCGGCGTCTCCCGGCCAATATTGCTGCGGCGTTTTGCCTAAAAACACTTGTTCCGCTTCCGTCTGCGGCAAATAAGGCAAATTGGAAGATACGTCCTTGACCGTTCCTTCCCCGTCCGTTTTCAAATATAACCCGGGCAGGCAGCGGCGCATGCTGCGCAATTCCAACGCTTCTTTGGAATCTTTGCCCAGCTTTTCTATCAAGCCGGACAAATCGCTCACCAAAGCCAGCACCGTGCTTTTACCGGGGACGTCCAACGCGCTGAGCGTGACGGCGGCTTCCGTACGCCGGCCGTCTTTGGCAAACAAAGGCGTGCCGAAAGACGCCCGTCCTTCCTGCAGCAGATTTTTCGCCGCGCGGGCCAGCTGCGCACGGGCCGACGCTTCATTTTTTCCGTCCGGCGCAATAAACAAATTTTCAAACGGCAAAGCCGTTATTTCGTCATATCCGTAGCCCAGTTCTTTGGGCAGGCGTTTATTGGTCTGTTCCACCCGGCCGAAGCGGCCCGCCTCAAACTGAACGGAAAAAACCCAGCCGTCCGTCGCCTCCAAAAGCGCGCTCAGCTGGGCGGACCTTTCCTGCAAAATCTGCACCAACTGATTATGATAGGTCATACTGCGCAGAGAAAACACGTAATTTCCGTTTTGCAAACGCCATGCGCTCAGCCGCACGGGCACCTCATTTTCTCCCTTGGCCGAACACACCGCATATTCCTTGTTTTCCAATTCGCCGGTTTGAGCCAAATCTTTTAAATCCTGCGCAAAAGCGGCTTGTCCCTGCGTGCTCAAAATTTCCGCCAATTCTCTGCCTTTCAGTTCCTCGCGCGTGCGGCGGCTCAGCGCGCAAAACAGGTCGTTGCACGAAGTAATTTTAAAAGACGGAGAACAAACGGCGTACGGTTCCGTGTCGGGCAGGAGCACCTGGACCGGAGGCAGCGGCGCGCCGGCCGGAGCGGCGGGCGCGGCGGGAACTTGTTTCCTTGGAGCGGCGGGAGGAACGCCTCCGCCTCTTTCGCGGCGGTCCAGCGTGACCAGATAATCGGCGTCCACGCTTCCGTCCCTGGCGTCGCGGCGGTTAAAAGGTTCCAGCGTCACGTGCAACAGCATTTTTCCTTCGCCGTGTATGCGGCCGGGAAACTGCCGGGCGGCGCGGTCAAAATCAAACTCATAGTCCATATGCGCCGGCTCTCCGCGGCGCAGTTTGCGCCGCACGGAAAGCGTCAGCGCGGGGCGGATATATACGTTGCGGTAAAAATTGCGGTCCGCGTCCGTCAGGTGAAACAAATCCCGCGCCGCTTTGTTCATTACGTTGATATAACCTTTGTGGTTCAGAACAAACGCCGGCATCAGTCCGCGCTCAAACACGTTTTTGAATTTTTCCCGTTCGCCGCGCACTTCGCGCATGGTTTTATTTTGCTCGGTCACGTCGCGCAAAAACACCAAAACGATGCGTCGGCCCATATATTTAGAAAGCAAAGCCGATATTTCCGCTTCGGCGGTCGAACCCGATTTTTTGGTCAGACGCAAACTGACAGGGTCGGACGCGCCCTCCACGCCGTTGATCACGCAGGCGAATTTGTCTTTGGCGAAAATTTGATGGTCCGCACTCACAAATTCCAGGAAATCTTTTCCGATGATTTCTTCCGCGGATTCCCGCCCCAAAATGCGCCCGGCGGAGCGGTTGGCATAGATGATTTTGTAATCTTCCAAAATGACAATGCCCTCGCGCGCGCTTTCCACCAACAGCGAATTTTTCTCTCCGGCTTCCCGGATTTGTTTTTCCATTTTGGTCTTGGCGGTCACGTCTTCCGACACGGTCAGCAGGCAATCCGGCTCCCCGTCTTCGGTAAACAGCGGCGTTTTGACGGTGTGCATGATCTTGACGCCTTCGGTCGGGGTGGAAATCAGTTCCTGCGCAATGTCCAGCTCCCGGCGGCTGTCAAACACTCTTTTATCCGACTCCAGCAAAAATTCCGCCTGTTCCTGGGTGATATCTTGGCGATAGTTGTCTTTGCCTATCACTTCGCTTGCAGGCACGCCGAACAAGTTTTCGCTCTTTTTGTTCCATACGATGTATTTCCCGTCGTATTTTTTTACGGACAGAGCAATCGGCAGGTTGTCCACCACGCTCTGCAAGAAATTTTTGGCGTTGCGGACTTCCCGTTCCTGTTCTTTGCGCAGCGTAATGTCTTCGGCAATCGTCACCACCATACGCGGGTTTCCGTCCGCGTCATACACGGGCACTTTTGTCAAATGCAGCAGCACTTTTTTGCCGTCGGTGCGAATATATTCTTCTTCCGGCACGTCCAGAATCTCCCCTTTGACAAACACCGCGTTTTCTCTGGCGGCGTATTCGTCGTCCTGCTGGGACTGGCCTGCTTCTCCGGGGAACAAAATATTGGCCGCTTTGTTGGAAAAGCATTCGCTGCGGTCTGCACTGTATGCGTAAATGGCGATGGGGATATTGTCCAAGACAGCCTGGCGGAAGCTGTCGGCTTCCGTCAGTTTGGCCGCCTGTTCTTTGGCGTCGGTGATGTCGTCCACCATGGTAATGACAAATTCCGGATTGCCCTGTACATCCACCACGGGAACTTTGACCATATTAAGCACATGCTTTGCGCCGTCCGGGGTCACGTACGGTTCTTCGTTGATGCGCAGCGGGCGGCCCGATTCCAGCACTTGGACTTCCCGGTTTAAATAGCGGTTTACCTGCTCGCCCGTTTCATGGGGAGGGCAGCCGCGTTCATCCAACTGGCTGGAAGAAGTCTGGAAAATTTTTTCGCACATTTTATTCTGCAAAAGCAGACGGCCTGTTTTGGTGCGGGCATAAAGCCCCACGGGGATATTGTCCAAAATGGCGGAAAGAAAATTATTCGCCGTCACGATTTCGCGTTCCTGGCGTACTTTGCCGGTGACGTCTTCCACAATGCTCAACACCAAAGGCTCCGGCCCCGCATGCTGCAGCGGAATTTTAATCATGTGAATGATTTTTTCGTTGCCGTTGCGGTCCACATATATTTCATGGGGATAATCGCGCGTCTTGCCTTCTTCCAAAATTTCCCTTTCTCTTTCGGCGTAATGGCGCACGGTGGACGCATCCTGCTGGGGGTGGGGCGAATTAGCGCATTTAGGGTCGGACTCGCCCAGCACGCTCTGGCTTTGCTTGTTGAAAAAAGTCATCACGCCTTCCGCCGTACGCGCATAAATGCCCAAAGGCACATTATCAATAATCGTCTGAAGCAGCACGCCGTTGCGCACCAATTCCTGTTCTTTGGTGCGGCTTGCCGTGATATCATCAAATACGGTCAAAAATCCCGTAGCCTCCCCGTGAAGGTCCGCCACCGGGGTTTTGGTCACGGACAGCGTCACTTCCTGTCCGGCCGCATTTTTAAAAGTCATTTGCCGCGCCGATACGGGAGCTTTGGCGGAAGCCAATTCTTTGTCCAGCAGTTCCAGCGCGCCGGTCAGTTCCGCAGGAAGAGACGTCAGCAACCCCCGGCCGATTGCCTGGGAGGCGGACACGCCGAACAACTTTTCCGCACGCGCGTTCCACACCCGGCACACGCCGCGCCGGTCTTGAATCGCCACGGCGAAAGGAGAATGTTCCACCGCGGCCTGCAAAAACTGTTTTTCCTTCAACGTTTGCTGATATTGGGGCAATACGTCAAAGCTCAGCAGCATATACGAATTTCCGGCCGGCAAGGAAGCCCCCAAGCAAACGGAAACGGACTCAATGTCTTTGGTGACCATTTCTTTCAATATTTTTTCCGCCCCGTTTTTCCGGGCCAAAGCAAGCGCTTCTTCCACGTTTAAACCGTATTTGGAAAGGTTGGAACCTTCCAATTCCTTGCGGGAAAAGCCGGACACGGCGCTTAAGAGATCGTTGGCAAACAACACGGTGCCGTTTTCATCAGTCAGGCACGCCGCACACGGCATCAGCCGCACCAGAGCTTTCAGCTGTTCCAAATTCTGAGGATCTTTTTCGTTTGGGGATAAGAAAGAAAAAGATTTATTTGCCATGGTAAAGCGCTCCTCTCGCGCGCGAATCCGTATAAGGCGGCCTCCCGGGAGTCCGCGTTTTCTATATGGTAATAAATT
>CAMGSK010000066.1 GCA_946061795.1 uncultured Elusimicrobium sp. | reverse complement strand
TGCAAAATTTATTCATTTTAATCCTCCTGGCAAATGGGGAGTAATAAGTCTCCTATATTTATATCTTAGTGTAATATAATCGTTTTATCAAGAGTATTTTTGTCCTATGCCGGGAAAAGTAAAGGGCCTATATGCCAATTAGGACCCTGTAGTCAGATAGCCAACGCTTCGGCGGGGGATGTCTGAGAGGTTGCTTGGGAAAGCTCCTCGGGAGAGAGCGTAAAAGGCTGAAGGGTTTTTAAGGGAAAATTAAGATATTGATTTAAAAAGCGTCGGCAGACTTCGTTGCATTTGGCCAAAGAAAGCAAATCTTCCGCGCTTGTAAAGTCCAAGGAAGAAAATGCGTCTTCATGCATTCTGCGCCAAAATTCCGGGCTGATTTGCAAAACGGGGCGGTCCAAGCCGAAACCGGCCTGCTGCATTAGCCGCAGTGTAAACGCGGGAGCGAAAGCGGGGGTCGGGTCGGCGTATTCCAGTTCGGTCAGCGCCTGCAGCAGCAAGCGGTATTTGCCGGGGCTGGGCTGACGCTGGGGCGTAAGGCGCATGATCAGTTCGCAGCAATGCATGGCCAGCGTCTGCCGCTTGAGACTGCGGCGTACGGAGGGGAAAACCGATTCCAGCTTGCCGCCCGTCACCGTGCCCAGCGCGCTGCCGCCGCGGACGTAAACGCGGTACGCCGCGCAGGCAAAAGGCTCGCTCAACGCTTTGAGCTTGCCCTTGGCGCGGTTGACGCCTGGAAAACGCAGGTTAATCCGGCCGTGCTCAAGCGTGTAAAGTGCGGCGATTCGGTCCGCTTCGCGGAAGTCCTGGCGGAAGAGTACGATGCCCGTATCCGTAAATATCATATAATAAATGTAGCAAATTTCGGCCCCGCCGCGCGCAAAATCCCGTTGGACTTCCCCGCCGCGATAAGCTATAATATATGGGTCTTTCCGCCCGCGCACGGCGCGGGGAAAGAGAATTTAACTTAATAACAGGAGTATATGGGCCTGAGGAACCGACCGGTTTCTCCGCCTATATAAGAAGAAAATGCTGCCTACATACAGACCTAACAAAGCCAAAAGAGCCAAACATATCGGATTCCGCGCCCGCATGGCCACCGCCGGCGGCCGCAAAGTCCTCAGCGCCAGAAGAGCCAAAGGCCGCCACGAATTGATCCGGGCCTAATATGACGTCCCAGGGCTTCCCCAGAGGCCGCCGCTTGCATCTTAAAAACGATTTTAAGACTATCATCCGCGGCGGAACGCGCATACAAGGCCCCGGCCTTGTCCTGTGGTGGAAGCCTGCCCCTCTGGGCAAAGACGACGTACGGATGGGGCTGGTTGTATCCAAAAAGTTGGGCAATGCGGTGGTGCGCAACCGCGCCAAACGGCTTCTTCGGGAAGCTTTCAGACTGAATCGGAAAAAATTAAAGAGCGGAACGGACTATATTTTCAGTCCCCGCACAAATGAATGTTGGGCTGAGGCGGACTCGGCGGAAAACGCCGTGCTTGACCTGTGCCGTAAAGCCGGACTGCTTTGCGGACAAGAGAACGCGCAAGACGCCGCGTCTTCGCTATGAAAAAGATTTCGCCCTTATGCCGTAAAACGGCATTGTATTTGCTGGATGCATTTATGTTGTTTGTCCGGCCGTTTCTGGGGCCGCGCGGGGTGTGCCGTTTTACGCCCACGTGCAGTCAGTATGCCAAGGAAGCGCTCGGCAAATACGGCGCATTAAAAGGAGGCTGGCTGGCCCTGTGCAGGGTATGCCGCTGTCATCCTTTTCATCCGGGCGGTTATGACCCGGTGCCGTGAACCTTTTTTCCGGTTTTGAAAGCCCGCTGAACGAGCCCGCCGCCTACGGCGGCCTGTTTTCAGAGGATTTTTATGGACAGAAAGTTTTTACTGGCGGCCCTGTTTTTTCTGCTGCTGGTGACGGGATATAATCAATTCGTCACCGTCCCGCGTATGCAGGCGCAGCAGCAAGCCGCCGAGCGGGAACTGGCCAAAACGAAAGAGAATTTGGCCTTGGCGGATTCATCCGCTGCCGGCTTAATGAAAGCCGCCGCTTCCTCCCGGCCGGAAGAATTGATTTCTTTTCAGGCTCCCTCCGCGCAGATTACCTTCACCTCCAAAGGCGCGGCTATTAAAGAATATTTGTTTAAAGATGTTGTGGCCGACGTAAACCTGACCCCTTATAAGGGAGAGGGCTATTTTGCCACTTTTGCGCAAGCTGACTTCCGGGAAAGCAAACGCACGCACGACTCCATTACCTTTACGGCTTCTTTGGCCCCGGGCGTGGAGATAAACAAAACCTACCGCTTTGGCGAAAACGGACTGGGCGGCTTGGACGTAGAGCTGGCCAACCGTACCAAAACGGATGTGACCGTTCCGGCTTTTGCGTTTAATTTCGGCCCCGGTCTTTCTACGGTCAAAAGCGAACTTTCCGACAATGAACGCGAATCCAAAGCCGTTTATCTGGCCCAGTTGGAAAAGGGCAAAAAGCATCCCAAATTGGTGAAATTCGGCCCGAAAGACGTTTCTCCCGTATCGGGAGCGGACTGGATTTGGGCCGGCGTGGAAAACCGCTACTTTTTAAGCGTGCTGATTCCCCAAAACTGGACGGCCGGCAAGCTGGAAAGTTCCAAATCCGTCGTCACCACCAAGAAACGTTTGTGGGGGTTGATGGGTGAGGGAGACGTGGAAGGCCCCCGCATGCTCATCAACGTGCCTTCCCGCACGGTGGCGGCCAAAACGTCGGAAGTGTTGCAGTCTGAGTTTTATTTCGGCCCCAAAGATTACCAGCAGTTTGAAAAAATGCCGTATCATCTGGACCGCAGTATTGAGTTCGGTTTCTTCGGCGCGCTGGGCCGTTTGGCGCGCAACGTGCTGGAGTTGTTTTACGGATGGACCGGCAACTACGGCGTGGCCATTATCATGCTGACTGTTTTGCTGCAGCTGATTTTGGGCAAATTTACGCTGATGTCTCTGAAATCCGGCGCACAAATGAAAAAGGTTCAGCCGGAAATGAAACGCCTGCAGGAAAAGTACAAGGGCAATCCCGAAGCGCTCAACCGCGAAATGCTGGCCTTGTACCAAAAACATAAAATCAATCCGCTCTCGGGCTGTTTGCCTATGCTGATACAGCTGCCTATTTTCTTGGCGCTGTTTAACGCGTTGCGCACGTCTTGGTCTTTGCACGGAGCGGGATTTATGCTGTGGATTACGGATTTGTCTTCCAAAGATCCGTATTACATTCTGCCCGTTTTGATGGGCGCGGTGATGTTCTTTCAGCAGCGGGCTACCATGCCTGCGGGTATGGACCCGAGCCAGGCCGCCATGTTTAAATACATGCCGCTGATTTTTACGCTGCTGTTTATGAATTTCCCGTCGGGTCTGGTATTGTACTGGCTGACCAACAGCCTCATTACGTTTGGCATTCAAACTATCGCCAACAGAAAAATCGCAAACGCGAAATAAGAAGGAGTTTATTTTATGCCGCATAAAATCAAAGTGCAAGCCAAAGAAGTATCTTTGGCCATTGAAAAAGGGTTGAAAGAGTTGGGCCTGCGCCGGGACCAGGTGGAAGTGTCCGTGCTGGAAAATCCGCGCAAGGGCTTTTTGGGCATCGGCGCGCGTCCGGCCGTGGTGGAATTGCGCCAGAAACGCTGGGTGTCGGGCAATTTAGACGCGCAAATTTATATGGACGTCCCCAAAAAGAAGAGCCGTTCTTCCTCGCGCAAAAACGAACGCGGCGGACGCGGCGCTTCCCGCTCCCGCAAAAACGACCGTTCCTGTTCCGTGCGGGAAATCAAACGCGGCGGCCGCCGCGCTTACGCCTCCCACGGCAGAGTGGCGGACAATGCTCCCCGCACCAACGAAAAGCAGCTTTTGCCTTGTGAGCAGATTCAAAACGCCGTTGTTCCTGAGTATTTGAAAGCGCCCTTGCAGGAAGCCAAAGATTTCCTCGGAAATGTGCTTTCCCATATGGGCGTCCAAACGGAAAATCTGCATGCGTGGTGGGACGAAAAACAACAGCGTATTTTGCTGACTTTTGACTGCGACCATCCGGCCATCGTCATCGGCAAAGAAGGCAAGACCTTGGAATCCCTGCAGTATTTGGCCACGCTGAGCCTGAGCCGCCATTTTGACAAACCGATATCCGTTATTGCCGATACGCAGAATTATTGGCGCAAAGCCGAAGATAAAATCAACTCCGATTTGGAGTACGGTATCAACCAAATCAAGAACGGATACAGCGTTTACCGTTTCCGCCCGATGAGCGCGCAGCTGCGCCGCTATATCCACCGCGCGGCGGAAAACAACGAATTCGTTATTACCGTTTCCGAAGGGGAAGGCCAATGGCGCAAAGTGACCCTGCGTCCCCGCCCGGCCGACCAACCCGTGCAAAAGGAAACCGAGCCCAAAGAAGTGATTTCCGTTCAGACTTTCTTTGAAGAAACGACCGCTCCTGCCGCTTCTGCGGAGCCGGCTCCGGCCGCTGTTCCCGCGGCCGAGTTGCCGCAAACCGAGCCCGCCGCCGATAATGCGCAAGGCGGCACCTGCCAGGCCGAATTGGCCCGCAACTGCGCTGAAAACGAAGTGCAAACGGGCTGCGCCTGTGAGCCTTCTTTCCAAACGCCTGAGCAGGCGCAGGAAACCGCATCCGCGCCGGTGACGGAAACTCCGGTGGTTGAACCCGCCGCTGAATTGCCGCAAACCCAGTCTGCCGCCGATGACGCGCAGGGAGGCACCTGCCAGGCCGAACTGGCCCGCAACTGCGCTGAGAACGAGACGCAGACGGGTTGCGCTTGCGGCCCGCTGTTTGAAACGCCGGCCCAGACCGACGGGGAGGCTGCGGCGGAAACCGAACAAAAGTAAGTTTTGTTTGCTGATCTGAAAAATCCCTCCGTTTATTAAACGGAGGGATTTTTTTGGCTGTTTGTAAAAAGCTTGACGCATTTTTTTTTTTTGATAAATTTTAACTTGGAAAGGAAATTGAAGAAAAGACTCTCCGTTTCAAAGAATACGGCACAGCGGCTTTGGTCCGTTGCCGACGGGTTTGGTATCAGAGAGTCCGAAGGGAGAAAAAATGAAAAAAGGTTTTACGTTGATTGAACTTTTGGTCGTGGTGTTAATTATCGGAATATTGTCGGCGGTGGCATTGCCCCAGTACACCAAGGCGGTGGAAAAAAGCCGCGTTTCGGAAGCGAAAATTCTGTTAAAAGCACTTTCAGACGCGGAAGACGTATATGTTTTAAACACGGGCGACGAATGCGGAACATGGAAACTGGAAGATTTGGATATTACTTTACCGGGGACTTTAACAGATGTGAACGGAAGAAGCCATATTACGACGAAAAATTTTGAAATTTACGCCGATGAATGCACCAGAGACCACAGCAAATCAGGCCATGCTTTGGATTTGTATGCGGACCGTATCGGAAAAAATTATTCCGTCAACTTTGTCGGTACTGCCTATGACGGCGGAGGGGAACACGGTGTATTTTATTGTTCCGGTGGCGATGAAGCATGCCGCACGGCCGGCGCGGTGAAAAAAGAGACTGCTTGGGTTTTCCAATAAATCAGCATTTGCCCATTTTGAAACCAACGCCCCGGACAGGATCCGGGGCGTTTTCGGTTATAAAATAACCTCTGCAAAAGCGGGGTTTTATGCGGCAGGATTTCCGTCGGAAAAATAAACTCTGAAAAATATCCTAAAAACCCCTTAAAATTGATAAAATGAAACTATGACTGTTTCCACCATTTGCGCATTGGCCACGGGCCCCGCCGCGGGGGCTGTCAGTATCGTCCGCCTCTCCGGGCCGGACGCGTTGCGTATTTTGCACGTTTTGACGCGCAGAAAAAAACCGTTTGAGCCCCGCCGCCAAACTTTATGCACTCTTTATGACGGGGAAGAAATGCTGGACCGTGCTTTGGTATGCTGTTTTCCCGCTCCGAACAGTTTTACGGGAGAAGACGTAGTGGAGTTTGCTCTGCACGGCTCTCTGTATATTCGCGGACGTTTGCTGGAGCTGTTGTGTGCGGCCGGCGCGGAGCCTGCGCGGAGGGGAGAATTTTCGCAGCGGGCGTTTTTAAACGGCAAAATGGATTTGGTGGAAGCCCAGGGATTGTGCGATTTAATTGCCGCCGGCAATAAAGCCGCCCATGATTTGGCTTTTTCTTCCCTGGACGGAAAACTGAGCGGCAAATTAAACGCCGTCAAAGACGCGCTGGCCCGCTCGCTGGCGCAAATAGAGGCGCGGCTGGACGACGTGGATGAAGAAATGCCTCCGCTGGATGTGGCGGCCACGGGGCGGATTTGGCGGGAGCAGGCGCAGAAACTGGGGAAATTGGCGGACACTTTTTCCGTCGGCCGTTTGATTAAAGAAGGGCTGAAAACCGCCATCGTGGGCGCGCCCAACTGCGGTAAATCCAGCCTGCTCAACGCCTTGGTGGGGTTTGACCGCGCCATCGTGGCCGACCAAAGCGGCACCACGCGCGACACAGTAGAAGAAACCCTGGACATGGACGGACGAAAAATTATTTTAACCGACACCGCCGGTATCCGCGAGCATGCGCTGGACCCTGCCGAACAAGAAGGCATGAAACGCAGTCTGCGCGCCATGGAACGGGCGGATTTGGTTCTTTTTGTGACGGATTTGACGCGCGAGCTGACTCCGCAGGAAGAAGCGCTTTGGGACGATGTGCAAAAGCAAAACAAGCCTGTCATTCTGGTTCTGAACAAGACCGACGGCGCGGCGCGGGGCCGCTGTTTCTTGGAAGGAAAAGCCCAATACTCGGCGTACGTGTCTTGTAAAAACGGCGACGGTTTGGAGGCTTTGCGCAAACAAATTTTGTCTTTTGCGTCGGCTTCCCAAACGGAGGGAGAAGACGGGGTAATGATTTCCAATTTGCGCCAGTATGAAGCCGTGTTGGACGCGCAGACGGAATTGGAGTCCGCCTGTGTGCGCTTGGAAAACGGTGCCGGGCTGGAATTATGCGCCGAGCACGTGCGCGGCGCGCTCAGGGCCTTGAAAGAACTGACCGGAGAAGTGACGGCCGACGATGTACTGGGCATTATTTTTTCTACGTTTTGTATGGGGAAGTAAATGTACGAATATCCGCATTGTTATGACGTAATCGTAATCGGCGGGGGGCACGCGGGCTGTGAGGCCGCGCTGGCTTCGGCCAAAACGGGCGCAAAAACCCTGCTTTTGACGCAAAGTTTGGACACGATTGCCCAAATGTCCTGCAATCCCTCCATAGGCGGTATTGCAAAGGGACAAATCGTGCGCGAGCTGGACGCGCTGGGCGGCTCCATGGGGCTTATTACAGACAGCGCCGCCGTGCATTACCATCTGCTCAACACAGGCAAAGGTCCCGCCGTGCATTCCCCGCGCGTGCAATGTGATAAAAAGGCCTATCAGTTTAACTTTAAACACGCTTTGGAACTGCAGCCCAATCTGGACGTCATGCAGGACGAAGCGGCCTCTGTCGCGGCCGGTGACGGCGGTGTGGAGGGGGTGGAAACCCTGCGCCATACGTTTTACCGGGCCAAAACCGTGGTGCTGACGGCGGGCACTTTTTTGGCGGGCACCATTCACATCGGAGAAGAAGTGTTTCCCGGCGGCCGGTATAACGATATGCCCAGCAATGCGCTTTCTGCTTCACTTAAG
>CAMGSK010000065.1 GCA_946061795.1 uncultured Elusimicrobium sp. | reverse complement strand
GGCAGCGGCTGGAGACGCTGCGGATGACCGCAAGGAAACCGTCTCAAGACAGTGGGAAACCTGCGTTTGATTTTCAGCGGAGAAAGGGCTCCCCTTCCTGAAAAAATATTGACCAAAATGGACCGCCTCTGCGCCGCCACCGCCCGCCATACGGGGCTGACGGTCAATTTGGCGTTGAATTACGGAGCGCGGCAGGAAATAACGCAGGCCGTCAACCGCCTGCTGAAAGAAGGCAAGAAGGAAATTACCCCGCAGGATATTTCCGCGCGGCTGTATCATCCCGAAATTCCCGAGCCGGAACTGCTTATCCGCACATCCGGCGAAGAACGCCTGTCCAACTTCTTGCTGTGGCAAGCCGCCTACAGCGAGCTGTACTTTACCCCCGTTTTGTGGCCGGATTTTGACAAAACCGAACTGCAAAAAGCGGTGGACGATTACCGCGCGCGCAAACGCCGCTTCGGCGGGATTTAACGCGCGGGACATTTCCGCAAAAATTTCCTTTCTCAAAATAAAAAACTATGAGGTTTCCAACCGAGTTCCGCACACCTGTCTTTTTAACTATTTCTTGCCGCATGGACGCAAAACGCCCCGCCGAAGCGGGGCGTTTAAATTGCCGCGGCAAGCGCTAACGCCCGGAGGCTTTGATCATTTTGCGCAAGCGGGAAGAAAACGCTTCGTTCTTCATCAAATCTTCCACGCTCACGTGCATGCGGTAGCGCCAATAGTGGCGCGGATTGGCCGGCACGTTGATACGCTCCCCTTCCACATCCGGGTTGCGCAAAGCTTCGTCCATGCTCGTCCAGTCTTGGAAGGACAGCAGACACAACAGTGACGGGCTGTTGACGTGCTGGCGCAGCACCTGTTCGCACGCATCCGCCGGAGCGTCCTGAGGGGTTTCCCCCGCTCGGCCCAGCACATTGTGATAAAACTGCCCCGTCAGGCCGGGATATTCCTCCCGCCACCAGCCGCGCAGCGTGCTCATGTCGTGGGTGGAAATACAGCAGACGCTCATCCACGGATAACGCGCCGGGTCGGCAAAGTCCAGACCGGGCTGTTTGGGCATGCGCTGGATTTCCAGGCTCAGCATTTTCAGCGCGTCCAATACGCCCGGCACGCAGGCGGGAATCATGCCCAAATCTTCGGCGCAGGGCAGCATGCGCGCAGACTGCGTCAGAGCGGGCAGTTTTTCCATGGCCTGCGCGCCCCAAAAGTCATTGTTGCGTTCAAAGAAATAATGGTTATACAAGCGGGAGAAGGCGCGCTGTTCTTCGCCGCTTAAAGCGTTAAACACCCAGTCGCCCAGCACCGCAATACGCGGATGATATTTTCCTTCCTGCGTCCGGTCCGGCACAAACAGCACCTGGTTAATCAGGGCGTACAGTCCGTCGCGTATTTTTTGGGATTTTTCGTCCCCTTTTCCGGCAAAGGCGGCCTCCACCTTGCGCTGGGTGTCAAAGCGCGGCAGCAGGGCATAGGCCCCGTCTTTTTCTTCCAGATAATCCAGACGCACTTCGGCGGCGTAGTCGTCGAACAAAGCTTCCAGCATTTCCTCGGAAATATACGGGCGCAGGAACGAATCGCGCCATTTCAAACCGAAATATTGCTCAATTTCCGTCCGGTCCATGCCCAACGCCGGGGAAAACTGCCCCAGCAGCCCCTGCACGCTGTGCAGCGGAATTTCCCAAATGCGGAAAAAGCCCAGCACGTGATCTACGCGGTAAGCGTCAAAATATTCGGCCATTTTCTCAAAACGCCGCGCCCACCAGCCGTAGCCGTCTTTGGCCATTTCGTCCCAGTTGTAAGTCGGGAATCCCCAGTTCTGGCCCGTGGCGGAAAACGGGTCCGGCGGCGCGCCGGCCTGCGCGTTCAAGTTAAACAAGGCGGGCTCCGCCCAAGCGTCCGCGCTTTGGCGCGACACGCCGATGGGGATATCCCCTTTCAAAATCACGCCTTTGGCGCGCGCATAGCGGGTGGCTTCCAGCAGATGTTCGTGCAAAATATACTGCACATAATAATAGAACGAAATCTTTTCATACGCCGGGCTGGACGGAGCGCACAGCACGTCCACCGCGCCGCGGCCGAATACGCTGTAGCGGGGCCATTTAGTAAAGTCGGCCGTGCCAAACTGGTCGCGCAAATAGCTGAAAGCGGCGTAAGGCACCAGCCAGCGTTTGTTGCGCTCAAAGAAACGTTTGTACGGAGCGGAAGCGAGCGTTTTTTGGCCGTCTTGTTCAAAAGACAAATGCAGGTATTCGTTTTTGAGACGGTTGACCGCTTCGTAATCCACCTGCGGCAAAGCGTTTAAACGCTTTCCTTCCCGCTCCAGCCGTTCCGCGGCGGCGGAATCCTTTAAAGCGGGCAGAGCGCGCAAATCCGCATACATGGGGTGCAGCGCATAGACGGATACGGCGTTGTATGGATACGAATCCGTCCACGTACCGGTCATCGTCGTATCGTTGATAGGCAAAATCTGTATGGCTTTTTGGCCGGTCATCTCGGCCCAGTCGGCCAGCGTTTTCAAATCGCCGAAGTCGCCCACGCCCCAGCTGTTTTCCGTACGAATGGAAAACACCGGCAGCACCGTCCCGGCCAAACGCCACAGCGGTCGGTCAAACTGCGGGCGGAAATCGGACAACACCACCACGTCCCCGTCCTCCCGGGGCAGAGAAGGAATCTGGCGGTTTTCGCCGCATTCCCACTGTACGCGGCCGGTCAAATCCCGGCTGACAAATTTGTAAGCGGCTCCCGCGTGCAGCGTCTGCGCGTCCAAAGAAACGCTCCATTCATGCAGCGCGGTTTTTTCCATAGCGACGGCTTTGGCAGGGTCCCACGCGCCCAAGGCGTCGTCCTGCCCGCAAACGCACAGCGTTTCCCCCTCCGCCAGCTGCGGGGCCGAGGCGCGCAGCACCAAGGTGCGCGCGAACACTTTGTCGGCCACTTCGCGGTAAGCGTGTTCGGCCGGCGGGCGGCTGTAAGCCGTGGTATAAAGAGGAGAAAGGGACGGCGCGTCACGCCAGAAATCGCGCAGTTCGTAGAGTTTGGCGGAGTTCTGCCCGAAAGTCAGTTTGCGCGGCACGGCGCGCCACTCGCGGCGTTTGGGAGAGCCGTTTTCATATACGGCGTAATGATAAATCAGTTCCACCCCCGGCGGCAAATCCACCTCCACCGCCGCGTGCCAGGTTTCTCCGTCTTCCGTGCGCAGCGGCAAAAGCCGCTCCACTCCGGCGCGGCCCAAGCCAGACAAGCGCAGCACGGCTTTGATTTGTTCTCCCCAGCGGGTACGGTACGGCAGGGTAAATTGCAAGTGCATAAAACCTCCGCGATATGGAAAATAAAACAGAATACGGGGCAACGGCTCCGCCTCATTGTTATTATAACATTCCCGCGCAAAAACAGCACAAAAAAACCGCTTTCGTCAAAAAGCGGTTTTTGCGCGGATAAAAAAGGACTAGCCGATGACCGGAGCGACAAAAGTGCGCGCGGCCAGTTCCCGGTCCAGCATGAGCAGCGCTTTTTTGTCTTCGCCGATCAAGCGCAGCGTGGCCAGCAGCTGGCGCACGTTGGCTTCTTCTTCCACTTGTTCTTTAATATACCAATCCAAAAAGGACAGCGCGGCGCGGTCATGCTCGGCTTCCGCCACGTCCACTAAAGCGTTGATTTTGGAAGTGACCAGCTGCTCATGTTTAAGCACCTGTTCAAAAAGGCTGACGGGGCAATCCCCTTCCAGCACGGGCTTTTCAATGGCGGCCAGTTCCACTTTGCCGCCGCGTTCGTGGACGTAATTGTACATTCCCATGCCGTGGGCGTGCTCTTCCTGCACCTGCACGTTGAACCAGTTGGCAAACCCTGCCAAATGCTTTTCGTCAAAAAACGCCTTCATGGCCAAGTAAAGATATTCGGAATAAAATTCCGCGTTAATCTGGGCGTTAAACGCCTGTTGCATTTTTTCGCTGAACATATCTGCTCCTTAAGCGTCCGGCTCCGGCCGGACAGAAAATAGATTTCCTACGGAAATATTTTAACTCTTTGGCCGGAAAGTTGTAAACGCCGCCCCCGTTGCGGCTCCGCCGGGCGGACCGGGTTTCAGGGTTCCCACGCACGAATTATAGTATAATAAAGATAATCAAATTGCAGGAGTCCGGGCAAAGGCTCCTTCCTGCAAAACTGAGGACAATTTATCTGTTTTTGGAATCCTATTGCAGAATAGGAAGGCTTTGGGAAACCAAAGTTCTAAGGAAGTCCAAAAACGGCTGGTTTAGGCAGAAGATAAGAGGAAGTCATGAGCCTCTCGTCTTCTGCCGAGTGTTTCACGTTTTTTATAAACGCGAAACCACGGCTGTTTAATGGCGAGGCACTTCCTTAGACTTGGCATTATTCGGCCGTTTTTATTTCTCTCCTTTCTCTTCCGATTATTTATCTGCGGCAACGGGATTTCTGTTTTAGGGTCCCGTTATTTTTATGACGGGATTTCTCCGGGGGCGGGAATTTTTCTCCGCCAAGAGGTTTCCCGCCTCCGGTTTACTTTTTCGGAGGATAACGCGTTATGCCTGCGCCTTTAGTCAGTGTGGTGGTGCCCGTATATAATGTGGAAAAATATCTGGCCCAATGTCTGGATTCGTTAAAAAAACAGACACTGCGCGAAATAGAAATTATATGCGTCAATGACGGCTCCACGGACCGTTCCTTGGAAATTTTACAACAGCAAACCGCCGCAGACCCGCGCTTTGCCGTCATTTCCCAAGAAAACGGCGGCTACGGCAAAGCCATCAATGCGGGTCTGCGCCAAGCGAAAGGAGAATATATATCCATTGTGGAATCGGACGACTGGGTAGAGCCGGATTTCCTGCAAACGCTGTATGAGGAAGCCTCCCGCCACAAAGCCGACATCGCCCGGGCGGATTATTATCTTTATACTTCGGCGGACGCCAACAACCATCCCGCAGGAAATATTCCGCCCCATTTGGACGGGAAAACGGTGCATCCTCTGCGCGAACAAGATTGCTTCTTTACGGATTTTGCCATTTGGTCGGCTTTGTACCGGCGCGATTTTTTGACAGACAACGGTCTGTGGGTGCATGAAACGCCGGGAGCCTCTTTTCAAGACGTTTCCTTTCATTTTCGCACCTGGGCCTTGGCAGAAAAAGCCCGGCTGATTTCCCGCCCCCTGCTGCATTACCGCACAGACAATGCGGGCTCTTCGGTCAAAAATCCGTCAAAAGTTTTCTGCATACGGGAAGAGTTTGCGTTTATTGAACAATTTTTGGAGCAGCACCCCTCTCTGAAAGCGGCGCTGCTGGGCGTCAAAAACCACCTGAAAGTACGCTGCTATGAGTGGAACGCCAAACGTCTGAGCAAACCTTTGGCCAAAAAATTTTGGCTTTCCGTCGGGAACGAGGCAAAAGCGCTGTTTGAAACGGAGCCGATGTCTTGGCAGGCTTTTACGTGGCGCACCCGTTTGCGTTTTTGGCTGGCGGCTTATCATCCGGGACTTTTGACGTTCTGGTGGTCTTTGCGCAAAGAAAAATAGGAGAAGAAAATGGAAAAAGTGCAAAATTTAGTCGTCGGATGCGGACTCTCCGGCATTACGGCCGCCCGGCAAATGGCCGAACGCGGAGAAAACGTATTAGTCGTGGACGCCAAAGAACACATCGGCGGAAACGCGTACGATTATTACGACAAAAACGGCATTTGCGTACACCGCTACGGCACTCACATTTTCCATACTCCGCTCAAGGAAGTTTGGGACTATCTCAGCCGTTTCACCTCCTGGGAGCCGTATATGCACCGGGTGGAAGGGCTGGTGGACGGCCAATTGGTGCCCATCCCTTTTAATTTGGATTCCATAGAACGCGTTTTTCCCGCTAGTCTGGCGCGCACACTCAGCGACAAGCTGATAGCGCGTTTTGGTTTTAACGTCAAAGTGCCCATTTTAAAACTGCGTCAGGCGCAGGATAAAGATTTGGAATTTCTGGCAGATTATATTTATGAAAAAATCTTCCTGCATTACACGCTCAAACAATGGGGCCTTACGCCGGAAGAGTTGGACCCGGCCGTCACGGGCCGCGTGCCGGTGTACGTCAGCCGGGACGGACGCTATTTTCAGGACAAGTATCAAGGCATTCCCCGGCGCGGCTACACGGAAATGATGAACAATATGCTCAATCACCCGCTTATTTCCGTCCGGCTCAACACGCCGTTTGCGCAAATCAAGGACCAAATATCCTGGGAACGTCTGTTTTACACGGGGCCGATTGACGAATTTTTTGATTATAAATACGGGGAGCTGCCTTACCGCAGCCTGCGTTTTGAGTTTGTGGAATACGACCGGGAGTATTTCCAAAGCGGCCCCGTCATCAATTATCCATGCAATTATGACTTTACGCGCATAGGGGAGTACAAATATTTCCTGCGGGACCAATCCGCCAAAACGGTGGTCTCTTACGAATATCCCCAACCGTTCCGACGGGGAGAGAACGAACGCTATTATCCCGTCGTCAAGCCGGAAAACGCGGCGTTATATGAACGCTATCTGCAAGAAGCGGCCTCCCTGCCCGCCGTGCATTTTTTGGGCAGGCTGGGCGACTATAAATACTATGACATGGACAAAGCCGTCCAGCGCGCCCTGCTTTTGACAAACACCCTGAAAGGAGAATAAGAATGCCGTCCCAATCCCCCAAAGTATCCGTCGTCGTTCCCATTTACGGAGTAGAAAAATATTTAAGACAATGCGTAGAAAGCATTTTGGCGCAAACGCTGAAAGATATAGAAGTTATACTGGTAGATGACGGCTCCAAGGACGCCTGCCCGCAAATGGTGGATGAATTCGCCAAAAAAGACACGCGCGTCGTGCCCGTACACCAACCCAACGGCGGCTACGGCAAAGCAGTCAATCACGGCATCGCACTGGCAAAAGGGGAATATATCGGCATTATAGAATCGGACGATTGGATCGAGCCGGACATGTACGAAAAACTCTACCATGCGGCAAAAACCCATAACGCCGACGTAGTAAAATGCCGTTTTTATGTATATAACTCCTTTAAGCGCGGGAACAAACAAAATAAAATTTACGAAGGGGAGCACCAAGATTTATCTCAAGCCCCGGAAGGGGTATTCTCCGTCACAGAATGGCCGAAAATTATCGCCTTTCACGCGTCCATTTGGGCGGCGCTGTACGAAGCCCGCTTCATCAAGCAACAAAAATTAAGCGAAACGAAAAGCGCCAGCTACCAGGATTTCCCTTTTATGATAGAAACCATGTGCCGCGCAAAAAGAATTGCCGTGGTGCAGGACCCGTTGGTCCACTATCGTATGGAGGAAGGACAAAATTCTTCCACCATACGGCGGGACGAACGCCTGCTCATGATGGCGCGGCAATGTATGGCTGGCGCGGAAGTACTGCAACGCTACGGGCTGATGGAAACGCTGAAAGAAGAATTTTATTTTCACTGTCTTAAGGCAAACTGGGGATTTTATCACCTCATAGAATGGCGGCACAAACGGCAATACTGGGATTTGCTGCGCAGCCTGTTTGCTCCGCTGGCCGAAGACAAAAAGTTCCACTACCGCCTGTTCCGCAAAAAAGAAAAAAACTTTGTCCAAGCTTTGCTGAAAAACCGGTTTTGGAATAAAGAAAACCTGGTACCGTTATGTTCTTCCTATTTTTGCATTTCTATTCTTTATGGTTATTGAAGAGA
>CAMGSK010000064.1 GCA_946061795.1 uncultured Elusimicrobium sp. | reverse complement strand
CGAAGTGCGCTCCGGCATTCGCGCCAAAATGTCTAAAGACATGCAGCTGATGCAGTCGGATTTTCAACATACCCAAACGGCCGGAACGGAGATTGACCGCCGGGAACAGCACATTGACGCATATAAAATGGACGGAGCGAGCGAAGGCTTAGGCATGGGAAAGAACGCCGCCCATGAAAAAGCCTTGGGCGGCGGGGATATGAGCGCTTTGCAGGCGCAAATGGCCGCTATGCAAAAAGGCTTGGCCGCCAGACAGCAAGAGGCAGCCTCTGCCGCGGCCTCCGGAGCGGGGACGGAAGGGTCGGCGGAAGCCGCCGCAGCCGCCGCTTTGGGCAAACAGGGCAAAGGCGGCTCCGGCCGCTATGGTATGAATTCCGATGTGACCCGTGCGTCCGGGCATGATTTGGGTGCCACCCCTCTGCAAGCCGGCGGGCCCGGCAGCCGCCGGGGCGGTACGCTGGGCGGAGGCAGAGTGGGCGGCCGTTCCGCGGGCCCTATGGCGGACGGCTCTACGCTGACGCCTAAATTTGAAGGGGGCCGTGACGCGGCGATTAGAGCATCGCGCAACCTCAACGGCAGAGATACGTTGCTGGGTTATGTGAATACTTCCAAACGCATTGCCGAAAACCGGAACCGCTCTGTTGTGGATGCCGCATCTATGTTTTTGGCCAATCAGAAACTTTCCGGTGGAATTATGTTAAACGGAGAAAACGTGAATACCGGGACCGGCGCAACATCGGCCGATTTTTCGGACCCGGATTTCAGCGGACTGAATTCCGCCATGGGAGCGGCCCAAGAAGAAATTGGAAATTATGCTGATGATAAACTGCAATTGCAAAAAGATTTAAAAAGTTTTGCCAAGAAAGCTTCTTGGTGCTCGGCTATTCCTGTGCTGGGTATTGTTTTGGGATATGGGTTATGTGCGCCTGCCCGAAAAGATATCAAAAATAAAGTGCAGGCTTTTAAAGCCAAATGGGGCGAAACGGATTATGAAACCTCCAATACGCATGGGGCGTTTTGGGGGCACGCACAAGACAGCTATAGGGATATATATAATGCCATTGGTTTTACGGGCATTCCGTGGGCTGTTTATAAACGCGACGCCAAGAAAATTTGGAACGCCAACGACGAAGGAGAAACTGAAGAACGTGAAGATGGAGACGTCAGAAGCCCGTTTGGTTCTTCTTACGCCCAAGATGCGCTGCAGGTGGGCAGCATAGGCTGTGGATACTAAGCCGTACGGACGGAAGATTCCGTTTAATTTGGGAGGAATTATGAATATATTCAAATTTTTAACCGCACGTACGGGCGCCGTGAATAAAGCGGGGCTGGCCGGCGTGGTGCTGGCCGGAGGGCTGGCCGTCTATAACCTGACGGGATATATGGCCGACACCCCCGCCGCGCAAGAGGGAGAAATCCGCTCTTTGGCGCAGGTGATGTCTTCGGGCGGGCAAATGCCTTCGGAATATTCCGGCATTAACATCAGCCGGGGCGGGGCGGAGTTTGCTTCCGCGGCGGATATTTCCGCGCAAAACGACCGCATGTTTGACGGCGGCGAAGGTTCCATTAATGCGATGAGTTCCGCCTTGGACGGCATTTCGGCGCGCCGTTCCGCTTTGTCTGCCGGAGAAGACGGCTTAGGTATGGGGGCCAACGGCGCGGTGCGGCGTGACGGCCAAGCCGCCGCAACGGGAGGTGTTTCCGTCCCCGGGGAAAAAGGCATGCGGGAAGGTTTGCGTCAGGCCAATGAAGAAGCGGCCGGAAAAGACGGCGCTTCCGGCGGGCCCGTTTTGCAACGCGCCAGCGTGGCCAAAGCGGGCGGTTCCAATTTGGGAACGGGTGGCAACGGAGGTTTTGGCGCGCCTTCCAGAAGCAATGGCGGTTCCGCTTCTGCCGTATCAGCGGAACGTTCGTCCCGTGCCGGAGATTTCGGCGGTTTTTCCGGGGCCATGCCGGAAGGCAGCACGCTGGTGGCTTCCAATTCCACCTTGCGCGGGGCTACGTCCACCTCTTCTTCTTTCCGTCCCGGTAATATGAATGCGCATATTGGGCGCGGGCGTTTTTCGGAAGAAGGCAAAGATTTGCGCCTTATCGCTGTATCGTCGGCCAAAGTGGCGGCCAACGCGTCTCGCTCCGACAATGAAGCAGCCCAGGTGTTTATGGGCGGCGAGCGTCTGGCCGGCGGCGTGCAGGCCTTGGGCGAAAACATGGAAACGCTGGGCACCGCAGCCACGGCGGATTTTGTGGACGAGATGGACACGAATACCGATAATTTTGACGCGGCGGCCGATGAAATAGACAATTCCGAGCAGGAACGTAAAAACCACCGCACCCGCCTGCAAAAAGGATTGTTTGGTACATTGTTTGTGACCATTGCGGCCATGTGGAGTATTTCTTCTTTGGTAGGGGCTAAGAGCGGTGATAGAGGGGTTGCTTGGTGGAAATGGGTGGCCGCGGCCGCTGTCGCCGCAGTTGCGATAGCCATTGTCTCCGTTTTTATAGCAGACGCTGCCAAATATATTGACAAATACGGTGGGGACGGATGGAGTATTGCTTCCGTTGTCATGGGTGCGCTCATGTTGGTGGCCATAGGTATTTCGTTTGCGGCTCCAGTCCAGCAGTTTGTCACTAAGATATTCGGTAAGTTGAAAGGGTTCGGCCTGACGCTGGTGGGAGGGCTTATCGGTACCGGGGTCACTTATGGCGTTGAGAGTACGATAGAAAGCCTTAAATCTTTTGGAGCCGACGGAGAAACCGGAGACGGCTTAAGCAGCGACAGCAGCGAGAAAAAGTGAGGCGGTCTATGGCAAATGTGGACAGCAGATTAAAAACGTTGTTCGTGGGCGGAGTCCTGTGGCTGGTGCTTTTGTCTTTGGTGGCGGCGTGGGTGTATTTCTCCGCCCAGCACCGCCAGGCCCGCCGGGAATTGATCTTCGTCAAAGCGCAGCAGCAGGCGGAAGCGGAACACCGCCAGCGTTTGGCGGAGTATCAAAAAAAATTAAAAGAACGGCAGTTGAAGCGGCAATATAACCAGGGCCGCGTCGTGGACATTAACGGCGCTCCTGCCCGGTCCCGCCGCTAAAGGAGCCGCTTATGAAACGGGAAGAATACGGCGAAACGGACCATTTGCGTCAGACTGTCGGAGGAGAAGGGCAAATGCCCTCTCTTCCTCCGCAGGCCTCCGGCGCGTTTGTCCCCGGGCAAAAAACGGACGGAAACTCCCGCGGAGCATTTGCTCCCGGCGGGCGTCCGGCGGACTCTTCCGCGTTCCGCCCGGAGATTTCCGCCGCCTCTTCCGTTTCCGCGCTTTCCGCGCGGGAAAAACGTTGGAACCGCAAACGGCTGATTCTGTTGCTGGCTCTTGTTTTTTTCTTTTTTTCCGTTATAGTAATAATACCGGTGGGACATATACCGGGACTTCGTAATTTGGCGTGGTGGATGGGTTTCAGCCCGGAAGATACACAGTCGGTCAGTTTCGCCCGTGCGTTGCTGACGTGGTCTTTCGGTGATGAGACCGTCTCCCCGGCCAAAGACGAAGAGTTATCGCTCTTTGATAAACAAGGCAGACGGAAAATGTCTGTGGAAGGAGAACCTCCTTCCGGTTTGTTTAATTTGGCGGCGGTAAACGCGTCTTTGCGTGCGCGCGGACGGAGAGGGGATTATCTGGCCGGAGCGGCGGGAAACGAGCCGCAAGACAACTCCCCGGCGGTCAATCATCCGATCAACGACTGGAGCGACCAAGCCCGCGCCGCGATAGAAAAAGCCCCCCGGCCGGACACTTATTTTGGAACGGACGCCCAAATTGCGGCGCGAGCGGCGGCGGAAAACGCTGTCACGCGCGGCTCCACCGGCACGCTGTCTTTGGTGCGCGCCCCAGGCGTGGCCGGAGCGGCCCGGACGGATTATTTGGACATGGTGGTGGACAAAGCGGCTCTCAAAAGCAACGCCGCGCTGGAGCAAGAATTTAGAAAGCAGTTTCCTTCTGCCACCCCTTTGAGCAATTTGGGGGGGAACATCACCGGCACGGACGATGAAGCCAAGAAACATTTGGCTTGGGTATGGCTGATGAGCCGTGCATCGCAGAAGGCTCCCCAGCTTATGCTGAAAAAGCAGTTGGCCTCCGCCGGATATATGGCGATGGACATGCCCAAAAAAGTATATGATTCCTCCGGGGAGGGGTCCGGCGTGCGTTTGTCCGGGGATGAATTAATGGGGGATGCAAACGCGGAAAACATGCGTCTGCAAGATGAGAAAAAATGCCGGGAATTGGCCGCAACCGCCAACGAGAATATTCGCAAGAGTATGGATACTTCCCAGACTTTGATTGACGAGGTGCGCCGCACCGTCCCCAAAACTTGCGGGGGAGACATCGGCGGCTGGAGTCAAAAAGTGGAAGGAGTAAGAACACATTGCAGTAATATTAAAAACGTATTTAACGGCATGTCTCTTTGCGGGGTAAAATTGAAAAGCGCAGGCCGCTGCGAGACGGCCAAGCTGGATAATTACGTGACGGAATTTACCGGTTTGTGTGACACCATCGCCACGCTGGAAGGCAAAGGAGAGCTGACGGAAGAGGAACAAATTCAGCTCAATAACGCCAAAAGAGACTTTGGCAATTTGACGGGCGATGTGGACGGAGACATTGAACACACTTTTACCAACGGCAAAGGAGGGAACGATTTCTTCCCGGAAACGGAAGGAAGTTCCGGCTGGCTGGAAACGGACGCGGGCAAATAACCCGCTTGACAAAACGCCGTGAGAGAGTTTTAATGATAGTAGGCCCTTTATGGGCCCGTTTGAATTTGTAAGTTGTGCAGTACCCGGCCTTAACGCGCCCAGGCGGCCGTTAAGACCCCCCGGTCCCGGCTCCTTCGGGACACAAAGATGTATCACCTCATTGGAGGCTGTTATGGCTGAGAATAAGAAGGATTCCTTCACGTTCAGCGATAAGATTAAAAACAGCAAGCCTGCTTTTAATCCGTTCTCTAAACGTGCGTCTTCCAAAATCGGCAACAACGGCAAACCGAAGAAAACCATCTTCGAACGCACGCGCCGCGACGCGCCTTTCTTCATCGCGGCGGCGGTGGCTTTGCTGATGCTGCCCTTTTTGTACAAATACAGCGGTTCCGTGGCGGAAGAGCCCTTTGTGGCTCCCGGCACGGAAGATTCCGTTTTTGAGCCGGAACGCTTCGGCTTTAATCCCACGTCGGAAGATCCCAACGGGCAGATTTCCCAGTTAAGCGGCAGAGACCCTCTGAGCCTGATTAAAGGCTGGGGTGACCCGGCCGCTTCCTCCGCGGGCAACATGGACGAGGATTTCGTCAATGACCGTGACGGGCTGGGAGGCGGATATGATTCCCCCGTTCAGGACTCTCCCCGCAGCTCCTACCGTCAGAGCGTGCCCGCGCAGACGCGCGCCAGCTTTAAACGCCAAACCACTCCGATTAAGGAACTGGGCGGCGCGTCTATGAATTTGCGCGGCGGCGGCGGCAACTACGGCCGTTTCGGCGGGAGCAACTTGAAAAGCGCCGCCAAACAGGATTCTTCCGGCGGTCCCAGACAGGGCGTGAAACCCGTTTCTCTGCAGCCTTTGCGCGCGGCGGGCAATCCGTCCCGCTCTTACTTTGGCCAAGGCCCCGCGGCCCAGGCCAGAGCTTCGCGCGACGCCATGGGCAAATCCAACGCCCAGCAGGCGTTGAATGACGCCATGTTCCGTCCCATCGGCCCCGGCCATGCGGGCGGCAACCCCATGACGGGCGATTTCGCCCCGGGCGGCGGTGCCGGCAAGTGGGACAATAAAATGGATTACAAGGGCATCACTCCTTGGTGGTGGGACATGATGAAGGACCGCGAGCAGAAAAAATGGGAATGGAAATATTTCCTGTGGAGAAAAAACCTCGTGGAGCCTTTAATCAAAGCTTTGGCTGAAGTGGCCGCCACGTTCGGCAAAGGCTTGGCCTGCTGCTTGCTGACCGGTAATGACGATTGCGGTATGGACAGTATGTGGGGAAAGTCTGCCGGATCTGGTGATCCTGCTAAATGTGGAGAACTGACAGAGGAGGATTGGAATTCTGGAGAATATAAGGCAAAATGGGGAGAATTCAATAAACCTCATTGTAAAACATTCCTGGCTTCGTTAGATAAAGACTCTTCGGCGGCTCAAAAAGGTTGGCAAGATAGCACCAAGAGTGCAACCAACATGAACTTCTTCCAAGTTCGCGGCAGTTGCATGGGCGCCACTGTCAAAGGAAGTATCAAAGGAGAAACTAAGCTGGCGGATTATTATGCCTGTCAAGGATTGGATTCTACGCATTCCTTTAAATTGCAGGCCGGCGGAGATGCGTCCGGCTGGCATTTGTATCATGCCGTCGTGGCGAAAAACTACAATCCGTATAATCCGTCTGCTCCGCTTTGCGGCAGTAGCGATACCAACTGGAATAAACACAGTGCGTCCGCTCATGTGGACCAGGCGACCGGCAAGCGCGGCGGTGCTGCGGTTGGCAGAAAGACCAGCTCCCATTTGGATGATGAGCTGAAGCCGGAAGAAGTGGCGCATTACTGTGTCATCTATGTGGCGGAGGGAGATGTATTCCACTGGGACACGTTCAAACGCGAAACCACAAAATGGCTGAAAGAACTGAAAACCAAAATGCACGCTCGCGCCGCCCTGGATGAAAACCAGGCGTTTAACGCTTTGCACTTGGCTTTTGTGGAAGGATACGCTTTTAAAGACGCCTTCTCTAAAAAGACCAGCAGCCAAGGATTTACCCAAGAGACCACCGACGCCTCAGGAAATACTATTGAGGTGGACATTGAGCGTCCGCTGGTTGGAGGCAAGTATCCGCAGTTTAAGGTAAAAATGCCGATTGGTGAAATGCCCGTTCTCTATCAGGATTTTGAGAATAAATACGTGCTGAATAAAGATAATGATCCCAAACCCGGGAAGAATTATAAATATAAACCGCGCGTATTTACAAACTCTATGGTGCCGGAGGGTCGCGAGCAAACCAACCCGAACGGCAAGCCCAATGCCGTGCGTATGAACTGCAAGTTCGCCGGCTTCTCCATTAAAGCAGATCCCATTGAAAGCTTGGATAAATTTACCGCGGTGCTGACGCATATGCCCGCCGTACATGGGCCTGAAGCTCAAAATATTCAAGTGACGGTGGATTTCTTGGAGACTGGGTTGAATAATATTCCGACGACAAGAAGTTCTACAACCACTGCAAGTACTATTCCTGTTGCTGGGATTATGTACTTTGCTGCGGACTTGAGCGGGTTGACACCTGCTGACAGAACCAAATTGTCAGATCAAGCTAAAAAAGGTTTGACCGCGCACTGGGTGGCCCGGTACGGTCAAAAGATCTCCAGCGATGACGCCACCTATCATGGAGAAGAAGTCATTCCGGATCCTGTGCAGCCGGAGCCTCCGTGCCGGAAAGGACAGACGTTGGACTCTCAAACTCCGTGCATTTTCTATCAATGCAAGGATGATGAAAGCGGCTGGGACTACGAGCATCCTCAGGTAAAAAATACGCCGGAGTGCCGCAATAACAGCTGTGAGCCCGGAGCGACGATGGACTTGGCCGGGACGAAAATGTCTGCAGATGGCAGAGCCTGCTACTATCTCAAATGCGGTGCAGAACACGTATGGGAATCAACCGTATATAAATATACTGACCGTCCGGGATGCGAACCTGAGCCTGCCGGATGTGAACCGGGCCAGAAGCTTGATTTGACGAACACTGCCCGGAAAGCGGACGACGGTTCAGCGTGTTTCTATTTGGAATGCACGCAGCAGCGGCAGTGGGGCACGGATGTACATCGGTATTCTGAAAAACCCGGATGCCAAGATGCCCCTCCTCCGACGGTGACGAAAAC
>CAMGSK010000063.1 GCA_946061795.1 uncultured Elusimicrobium sp. | reverse complement strand
CGTCCAAAATCAACAGTTCCGGCCGGCTTACCAGCGCGCGGGCCAGCAGTACGCGCTGCTGCTGCCCGACGGACAAATTGGAAAAAATCCGTTCGGCCAAATCCCGCGTATGCGTTTGTTCCAATGCGCGGTACACTTCCTGCATATTATGTTCCGTGGCTTCTTTGTGCCGGGCGTCATAACACAAGCCCATAAGCACCACTTCCTCCACGGAAATGGGAAAGCGCGACTGCGAAACCGGGCTCTTCTGCGCCAAATAACCGATTTTACGCCATTCTTTAAATTTGGCCGCGGGCGTACCGAAAAGCCGTATTTCTCCGGTCCCTTTCTCCAGCCCCAAAATCAATTTGAGCAGCGTGGTTTTTCCGCCGCCGTTGGGGCCGATCACCCCCACATAGTCGCCTTTTTCCACGGCAAAAGACGTGTTTTCCAGCACCAGCGTGCGGGTGTATTTAAAAGACACGTTTTTGACTTCTACCGCAAAGGACATTGCAGTCCCTCCCGCAGATTTTCCAAGTTTTGGCGCATAAATCCTTCATATGTTTTGCCGGATTGAAAGTCCTCCGTGCCCACTTCTTCCACCGTATAAAGCGGAAAAACGCGCACGCGCGTTTCCCGCGCCACGGTTTGGGCCAGTTCCGGCGATACAAACGGTTCCGTAAACACGGCGGAAACTTTGTTTTTTCGGATAAAACGAATCAGATCGGCCAGTTTGCGCACGGAGTGTTCCCCTTGGTGAGACGTGCCGGAAAGAGAACGCAGTTCCAAGCCGTACGCCTGCGCCAATGCGCCGAAAGCCAGGTGTCCCACATGCACGACCGCGCGGCTTTTGCAGTTTTTCAGCCCTTCGGCAAAATCCCGGTGCAAAAGTTCCGTTTCCTTTTCAAATTTTTTCAGGTTTTCCCGGTAATATGCGGCATTGGATGGGTCGGCCTTTATCAAAGCGTCCGCAATGCGTTCAGCCATGGACAGCGCGCCGTAAGGCGTCATCCATACATGCGGATCCTCCTCTTTCTCCGACGGCCCCGCTTCCAGCGCACGCACGGAGCCGAGCCCCTTTAAAATATCGGAAACCCACGGCTCCACGCGCGGTGAAATATACACAAATACGTCCGCTTCATTGACGGCAATCACCGAGCCCGGAGTGGGTTCAAAATGATGCGGCTCCGTTCCGGGAGGAACCAACATCGTCAAATGGATTTTTTCCGCGCCGATTTCTTTGGCCAACGCATACGGCACATAGCCCGAGGTGACCACAGACAGATGTTCCCCCGCGCGTTTTGCGCCATAACGGCCGTCACGGGAGAGTAAACACCATACCCCAACCAACGCAACGGCGATGACAATGAACAAAATCAGTTTTTTCTTATGCATAACCCGCCCCCTGTTAAAATATTTTAACATTTTCCCCCCGCACACTGGAGCCGCCGCGCACTCCGGCGGACACGAGACCGCTTTCTCTTTTTTTCTTCCGCCGAAAAGCCGGACGCAAAAAAGGGGAGCCGGCCGGCTCCCCTTTTTTATTTAGACCTAAAGGACCTTAATGAATGACGCCCATTTCTTTGCCCACTTTTACAAATTTCTCCACGGCAAATTCCAGGTCTTCTTTCGTATGGCCCGCCGTCACAATGGTGCGCAAACGTTCCTTGCCGCGCCCCACGGTGGGGAATACGATGGCCAGCGCGAATACGCCCTCGTCAAACAAGCGTTTGCTGAACTCTTGCGCTTCGGCGCTTCCGGGCACCATGACGGGCGTGACCGGGGTTTCGCTGTGCCCGGTGTCAAAACCGGCCTTCTTCAAGGCTTCTTTAAAATAATGCGTATTGTCCCACAATTTTTTCAGACGTTCCGGTTCGTTTTCAATCACGTCCAGCCCGGCCAAACATGTGGCGATGACGGAAGGCGGCTGGGAACTGGAAAACAGGAACGGACGCGCGGTGGATACCATGTAATCGCGCAGTTTTTTCGGTCCGGCCACATAGCCGCCCACGGCGGCGAACGCTTTGGACAGGGTGCCGATTTGGATGTCCACTTTCCCCTGCATATGGAAATGTTCCACCGTGCCGTGGCCGTGCTCTCCCAGTACGCCGGAAGCGTGCGCGTCGTCAATCATGGTAATTACGCCGTGTTTGTCGCACAGTTCCACGATGTCGGGCAAATTGCAAATGTCGCCGTCCATGCTGAATACGCCGTCGGTCACCAGCAGTTTGCGGCGGGCGTTTCTCACGTCGTCGCTTTCCAGAATCTCTTTCAAGTGCGCCATATCGCTGTGGCGGTAAACTTTCTTTTTGGCTTTGGCCAAACGGCCGCCGTCAATAATGCTGGCATGGTTGAGCTCGTCGGAAATCAGCACGTCTTCGGGGCTGGTCATCAGGCACTGGCAGGTGGCGGTGTTGGCCGTAAAGCCGGACTGCGTCAAAATGGCCGCCTCCGCACCTTTGAACGCGGCCAGACGTTTTTCCAGCTCCTCATGCATAGTCATCGTACCGATGATGGTGCGCACGGCCGCGGTGCCGATACCATATTTTTCCACGGCCTGCGCGGCGGCCTTTTTCACCTTGGGGTGCGTGGTCATATTCAAATAATTGTTGGAAGTCAGATTGACCACTTTCTTCCCGTCAATAACGGCCACGGGGGCCTGTTCCGATTCTAAAATATGCAGCTTAATCAGGCGGTTCTCCGCTTTGAGCTGGGCGATTTCTTCATCCAAAAAAGCGAATTTGTTCATGGTTTCTCCTCTACGGAATCATAATCACTTTGCCGCATTTTCTTTCCGGATCGGTCATGGCGGCGAAAGCCTTTTCATAATCTTTCATTTCAAATTCATGGGTGATGACCGGGCGCGGGTCGATTTTGCCGCTTCTGAGCAGCGCGTCCATGGTGTACCAGCTCTCATAAATTTTGCGGCCGGTCAGCCCCTGCACTTGCACGCCTTTAAATACGATTAAATTGGCGTAGTCAAGCGTAATCGGACCGCCGGGCAGCCCAAACGCCACAAAATGCCCCGCCGGTTTAATGGCGCGCAAAGCCAAATCAATGCCCGCCGGGTGGCCGGACATCTCTATCACCACATCCACGCCTTTTTCGTCTCCGGAAGCGCGGATGATTTTTTCCAGCGCACCGGGCTCCCCCGGGTCTATGATGACGTCGGCGCCCATTTGCTCGGCCAATTTTTTGCGGAAGGCGGACGTTTCCGTCGCAATAACTTTGGCCGCGCCGCAGGCTTTGGCGACATTGGCCGCAAACAACCCCTGCGCGCCCATGCCGTTAACCAGCACGGTCTTTCCGTTAATATCATTGGCCAGCGTGGCGTAAACGGCGTTGCCCAAAGGCTCCATAATGGAGCCGATGTCTTTTAAAGAGGCGTCCTTGTGTTTCCAGCCGCAACGGGCGGGTATGGCCGCGTATTCGGCAAAGCCGCCGGGGCGGTCCAGACCGATGGTCTTGTTGTGCGCGCATACGTCGCGGTGGTTGTTGCGGCATTCATAACACTGGCCGCACCATACATGCGATTCTATGGATATAAAATCCCCTTTTTCAAATCCGCGCGCGTCTGCGCCCACTTCCACCACCGTGCCGCACAGTTCGTGCCCGAACACGAACGGAATGGGAATGCGCTGCGGAGCCCAGCCGGTATAGTTATACACCGGGATGTCACTGCCGCAAATGGATGTTTTGTAAATTTTGACCAGCAATTCGTCTCTCTGTATTTTGGGAACGTCCACGTCCGTATATTCCGCACCCGGAGCGGGTTTGGTTTTGCAAAGCGCTTTCATGGGGCCTCCTGAGAAACCAGCTTTCTCTCTTTTCATTCTACATTAATTTGGATATTTTGGGACCTTGTTTATAATCTTTTAAAAGAGCCGGGTTTTTCGTCAAAAAATGCTAGAATAAAATAGAATAAGTATATTATCAGCAAAAAGGGTGAGGACTATTATGGAGAAAAATTTATCTTCCGCCGCATTTCACCAAATGCGGCCCGCGGCCCCCGAAGAACAGTGGGACATTCCCCAGGGGTACGGTACGACGGAAAGCTTCCTGCTTCCCAAAGACCCCGCGTGGTTGTTTTTATTTTGGGAAATCACTCCCGAAACGTTTGAATGCGCACGCGCCCAATACGGCAGCGTACTGGACCAATCCCGTACGGTCATCCGTCTCTACGACGTAAGCGGCGTAGAATATTTTGACGGCAGCAACGCCAACGCTTATTACGATATGCCCGTCGTGTTTGACGCGCGCAGCTGGTATATTCATGCGCCGCAAAGCGGGCGCAGTTATGTGGCAGAGCTGGGCTTTCTCACCCCGCAAGGTCAATTCATCCTGCTTACGCGCAGCAACGCCACCACCCTGCCGCCGGGCAAAGTGTCCGACGTTATCGACGACAAATGGATGAGCGTGGAAGGAGACTTTATTAAACTGCTGCAGCTCTCCGGCGCAGACCGCATCGGATTGGGCGGCTCCAGCGAGCGCATGCAGGTAATGGACCAACGCTGGCGGCTGACCGAGCTGGCAGGCGCGGGCAACGCGCCCAGTTCCACCCGTTCTTCCTGGACTTCGTTTGCCCTGCACACGGCGCCCGTTTCCCAAGAAGACGAAGACATCTGGCTCCAAGCCGACTGCGAAATCATCGTTTACGGTTCGGCCTCGCCCAATGCGCTGGTCACCATCAACGGACAGGAAATCCAGCTGACCGACGGCAAATTTTCTTTCCGCCGCGCGCTGCCCGCCGGCGCGGTGTTGGATTTGCCCATTAAAGCCTCCAATAAAAAAGGCGATAAAACGCGCCGCGTGCACATCAAAGCCGAGCGCGAACAGGGGAAATAATTATGGGACAGGAAAAAGGCTATCTCGCGCTGATGCTGCATGCGCACTTGCCGTTCATCAAACACCCGGAATATCCCGATTTTCTGGAAGAAGATTGGTTTTACGAAGCCATGGTGGAGACGTACCTGCCGCTGCTCAACGTTTTTGAAAACCTGACCGCGGAAGGAGTGGATTTCCGGCTGACCATGTCCGTCACTCCGCCGCTGTGCAACATGATGAGCGACCCCATGCTCATTGAACGTTTCCAGCGTTATTTAAACCAGCGGGTGGAGCTCTCTTCCAAAGAAATAGAGCGCACGCAAGGCACGGAATTTGAGGCCGTGGCGCACATGTACTACGACAAATTCCGCCGCTTTAAAGATTTGTTTGAAAACGTTTATCACTGCCGAATTTTGGAAGGATTCAAAAAATTCCAGGATATGGGCAAGCTGGAAATCATCACCTGCGGCGCCACGCACGGCTACCTGCCGCTGATGGTCCACAAAGAAAGCGTGAACGCCCAAGTGAAAATCGCCGCCAACGACTACCGCCTGCGCTTTGGCAAAAGTCCGCGGGGCATTTGGCTGGGCGAATGCGCTTACAACCCCGGGGACGACAAATTCCTGCGCGATGAAGGCATTCGCTTTTTCTTCATGGAATCGCACGGAGTGCTGCACGGTACGCCCCGCCCGAAGTACGGCATTTACGCTCCCGTGTATTGCCCGCAGACCGGCGTGGCCGCGTTCGCGCGCGACATGGAGTCGGCCCAGCAGGTGTGGAGTGCGGAATCGGGCTATCCCGGAGACGCGCGCTACCGCGAATTCTACCGCGATTTGGGCTACGATTTGGATTACGACTATATCAAACCGTATCTGCATTCCGACGGGGTGCGCCGCAACATCGGCATGAAGTATTACAAAATCACGGGCAAAGTGCCTTTGAACCAAAAAGCCCCCTACAACCCCAAAGAAGCGCGGGAAGTGGCCGCCCAGCACGCGGGAAACTTTATGTTCAACCGCCAAAAACAAATTGAATATCTTTCCACGCTGATGGACCGCAAGCCGTTGGTCGTCTCCATGTACGACGCAGAGCTGTACGGCCACTGGTGGTATGAAGGTATTGAGTTCTTGGAATATTTGTTTAAGAAAATCTATTATGACCAGACGGACATTAAGCTCGTCACCCCGATGGAATACTTGGAAATGTATCCCGTCAACCAAACGGTGCAACCGTCCATGTCCTCTTGGGGAGACAAGGGATACCACGACGTGTGGCTTAACTCCGGCAACGACTGGATTTACCGCCACCTCATCAAAGCGGCAGAACGCATGACCGACTTGGCCAACCGCTTCCCCAACGCCGACGGCCTGCTCAAACGCACGCTGAACCAAATGGCGCGCGAATTGGTACTGATGCAGTCTTCGGACTGGGCGTTTTTGATGACCACAGGCACCGCCAAGGAATATTCCACCAAGCGGACCAAAGACCACATCAAACGCTTTAACGAGCTGTATGAACAGGTCAAACACAACCGCATCAACGAAGGGTACGTCTATGATTTGGAAAATAAAGATTCCATTTTCCAACAAATAGACTACAACGTCTATTCATCGGCGGCCAAAGACAAGGTCTTAAATCCGTACAAATAACCCAAAACGGACGCTGAAAAGCGTCCGTTTTTATTTACAACAAACATCCCCCGGCCGAAACCGGGGGATGTCCTTCTAATTCCATACAAAAACTTCTTATTTGTATTCCAATTTGACAAGCTTATATTTGCGCGGACCCTTGGGGAGCTGGGCTTCAAATTCATCCCCTTCCTTGTGCCCCAACACGCCGGAAGCCAGCGGACTCTTAACCGACAGCAGCCCGGCGTCCGGGTTGGACTCCATAGAGCCCACCAGCGTATAGGTAAATTCCAAATCCGCGGCCAAATCCAAAATCGTCACCGTCGCGCCGATGCGCGCTTCGCTGCGGTCCACATCCAGTCCGTCTGTAATTTCGGCGCTGCGCAGCGTGGTTTCCAATTCTTGAATCCGGATCAACGTTTCCGCTTGTTTTTCTTTAGCGGCGTGATATTCGGCGTTTTCTTTCAAATCTCCCTGAGCGGCGGCTTCGCCGATTTCCTGCGAAAGCTGCGCCTTCGTATTTTTCAAATCTTTCAGTTCCCCTACAAGGGCTTCGTATTTTTTACGGCTGATATATACTTTTTCCATAAACATACACTCCTGTTCTCTAAGTGTACAATTTATGCGCCGGGTTGGCAACCAAGCCCCGCGCTGTACGCAAGGGCCAAAATTTATATAATCACTTACATGAAACGTCCGTTTGCGCTTTTGTTGTTCTTGTGCCTGCTCCGGCCGTGCGCCGGGGCGAAAAACCGCGTGCAAATAGCGCAGGAAAATTCCCCGTGTATCGTGGCCGTCAACGTACTCAAAAACGACGGAACCACCTTTACGGGAACGGGCTTTGTCGTCACGCCGGACGGAATAATAGCCACCAACCGCCACGTCATAGAAAATGCTCTGTACGTCAACGTCACATTTAATACGGGGGCCGTATCGGGCCAGGCGGTCACAACGGCGCAAGCGGACAAAGTAGATTTGGCCTTAATCAAAATCGGCGCGCGGGATTTGCCGACGGTCACGCTGGGGGATTCCTCCCACACGCTGCCCGGAGAAGAAATCACCGTTATCGGCAATCCCAGGAGGCTGCAAAACACCGTTTCCTCCGGTCTCATCAGTCAAGTGCGCCAAAAGTCCGACGGCACGCTCTGGCATCAAATCAGCGCCCCCATTTCCCCCAGCTCCAGCGGAAGTCCCGTTTTTAATGAGCGGGGCGAGGTCATCTCCGTCGCTTTTTCCAGTTATAAAGGGGAAGGCAACCAAAATCTGAATTTTTCCGTTCCCTCCAATTATTTGATCGCACTGCTTAACGACAACGGATATTATCCCCCCGTCGGAGCCGGGCCGGATACGCCGCCCCCGGCTTCTTTCTGGGACAAAATCAAAGCTCATTTAGCCAAATCTTGGGAAATGGTGCAGCGCCCGTTCCGATCCGAACACTGAAGGGCCTATGTTTCTTCTG
>CAMGSK010000062.1 GCA_946061795.1 uncultured Elusimicrobium sp. | reverse complement strand
CAAGGAACTGTCTTATTTATTTCTCCCAGGGTTGCTGAGAGATCACACCGTCGTCCCCCGTCCATTGGCTCAAGGAACCCGCTTTGGTTTGTATGCACAAATAACTCATGCCTTCCGCACCGCTTTTAAGGCTGCGCATGCCGGCCGGGCTGACGCGCACAACGGAACCTTCTTTTAGCGGGAAAGTTTTCCCGTCCACCTGCATTTCCCCTCCGCCGCGAAGGACGATATAAACCTCTTCGTTTTGCTTGTGCGAATGGAAAAAAGGCAAAGCCGCAGACGGCGGCAGCGCGCCGACGGAAATTTCACAGCCGCTCAATTCCGCCGCCTCTTTTAAAAACACCTTTCCCTGAAAAGGTCCCGTCACGTACTGGGCGATTTCTTCCCAGCCGCCCAAATCCAACGCTTTAAAATTTTCGCCCCGGGCGATTAATGTCGTTTGTTTGCTCATAAGAGCCTCCTGTCTTGAATTTTATAGTATAATAAAAATTATAAGGCACTTTTGTAAAGAAGGCACTTTTTTATTATATAAGTACCTTTTAGTAAGTATTAAAGAGCGTTATGAAAAAAAATTACGATATTCCCGCTTGTCCCGTCGCTCTGACCGTAGGGCTGATAGGCAGCAAATGGAAACTGTTTGTCTTGAGGGATTTATCCTCGGGGACGAAACGTTTCGGGCAATTACACAAATCCATTCCTTCCATCAGCCAAAAAATGCTCACGCAAACGCTGCGCGACATGGAACAAGACGGGCTGGTCGTCCGCCGGGTGTACGCCGAAGTTCCTCCGCGCGTGGAATATACGCTGAGCGAAACGGGACAGTCTCTTCAGCCGCTGATAGCCGCCATGGCCGATTGGGGTGAAAAATATAAGAAACGCCTGCTGCGCAAAAACTAACCGGTGTAGCCAAAGGCATACCCGTTTTTTTATTCAATATAACACAAAAGCCCCGGGCCGGCACCTGGGGCTTTGAAAGATTCGCCTGCGATTTTATTTTTTCCAACGTTTTAAACCGGGCAGCACGGCATTCATCATGGCGCGCGCCTTGGCGGGCAGCAGTTCCGGATGGGCCTGCGTCATAAAAGGAATACAGGAATTTATCATTTCCTCCATGGTCAAATCCGCCGTAAAGTTCCCATCCCGGTAGCAATACAGACAATAGTCCGCGCTTTTGCTTCCGTCTTGCTCCGTCCCGGCCAATTCGTCGCTCAGCGGCATGCCACAGCTTTGGCAAAGTTTTTGCATAAACAATCTCCTTTGTTTTATTATAATAATTATTTTCCCCTTGCCGGGGACGCTACAAACAGCTACACTGTGTTATATAACAAGGGAGACTTTATATGACTAAAATTACATGCACTTACTTGGGAGAAGGCCAAACGGAACTGCTCCACGGGCCCAGCGGCCAAACGATTTTGACGGATTTGCCGCCCGACAACGGTGGTTTAGGCCGGCGCTTTTCTCCGACGGATCTGCTGGCGGGGGCGCTGGCGTCCTGTATCATTACCATCATCGCCAAAATGGCGGAGCGGAACGGAGAGGATTTAAAGGGGATGCGTATTGAAACGGACAAAATCATGGCTTCCTCCCCCCGCAGGGTGGAGGAATTTGTACTGGATATCACATTTCCGCCGCATTTTACGCAAGCCCAAAAAGACCGCTATGCGGCGGCGGTAAACGCCTGCCCGGTGCACAGAAGCCTGCACCCGGACATTAAAACCACTGTTCATATTCACTAAGGGAGAATTCGTATGAAAGACGTCATTCACTGCCAATACACCGGGGGAACCGGGGTGGAAGTAAGCAAAGAAGAATGCAAAGACCTCATCTTTACCGCACACGACGGAACAAACGAGCGTTTTACGCCAGGAGACGTCCTTTGCGGCGCGCTGGGTGCGTGTATATTGACCATGATGAGCGTGGTGGCCAAACGCAAAGGCGCCAAACTGGACGGGGCCAAGCTGACCGCGCATCCGTCCTTTGACGCTCAAAACGGCCGCCTGACCGACGTCACGCTGGACATAAAACTGCCGGACGACACACCGCAGGATTTGCGCAAGCTCTACCGCGCCGCAGTGGACGCCTGCCCGGTACACAGGAGTTTAAACCCGGAAATTCGCTTCACTGTCAACCTTATCTGACATTTCAAAGCCCCGCCGCCGCGGGGCTTTTTCTTGTCCAACCGCTCGGACGCAAGCCGGAAAATGATACAATTTATACTATGGATGAGAACTTTTCCTGGCGAAAGGCGTTTTTGGCCGTACGGGATTTTATTAGGCTGACCGCCAAAAAATATACGCTGTTTGTGCTGCATCTTTCCCCCCACCAGAACATGCTGCAGGGTATCGTAGTATATACGATTGTCGGGTGGATTGTCTTGTCTTTGCCTTTTATGGACAACGGACAGATCAGCTTTATAGACAATCTTTTTACTGCCGCGTCCGCCGCGTCCACCACGGGGCTTACCAGCGTAAACTTTGCCGAATCTTATACTATTTTGGGCAAACTGGTGGTGCTGCTCTTCATTCAGGCGGGAGGAATCGGATACATGACGCTTTCGTCATTTATCTATCTCTCCTTCTCCCGGCGTTTGCGCCACCGCCACACCGAAGTGCTCAATACGGAATTTGCGCTCCCCCGCACCGTACGGCTGCAGGATTTTTTGCGTGCGGTCATCATCTTTACTTTATTTGCCGAATTGGTGGGAACCGGGTTTTTGTTTAACTATTTCTACCGCCACGGATACGGCGTGGTGGAAGCGTTATGGTACGGGGCGTTCCACAGCATTTCGGCCTTCTGTACGGCGGGATTTTCCCTCTTCCCAGACAGTATGGCTTCTTTTGCCGACAGCAAGACCATCAATATCGTCATTTCCCTTTTGTCGCTTTCTGGCGCCATGGGGTTTATCGTAGTGACGGATTTGTTCAACCGCCTGCGCGGAAAAACCAAAGAAATTTCCTATACCACCAAAATCATCGTTCTGTTTACGCTGACGGCCCTGCTGGCGGGCAGTTTTGTTATCTTGGCCACCAATCCGGGGCTTGCGCCGTCCGCCGCCGTCTTTCAGGCCGTGGCGGCCATGACCACCGCCGGATTTACCGTAGTGCCCATTGCGTCATTTGCGCCGTGTTCGCTGCTGGTGCTCATGGCGTTAATGACGATAGGCGGCTCCCCTTCCGGCACCGGAGGCGGATTGAAGACCACCACCGTCACCTGCTTAATGGCCACCGTATCCAGCCATTTGTTCGGACGAAAACACATTACGTTTTTAGGGCGTCAAATCCCGCTGCACCGGCTGTACATGGCTACTTCCACCTTCATTTTTTACGGCGTTTTGCTCTTTATTACGCTGTTTTTGCTAACGTGGACGGAAAAACTGCCTTTTTTGGATATCTTTTTTGAAGCGGTGGCCGCGCTGGGCACGGGAGGCATGAGCACCGGAGCGACCGGACAAATGAGCGTGCTGGGCAAACTGATTATCATCGTCACCATGATTGTGGGACGCGTGGGCGTTATCACGTTCGGCATGGCGCTGTTAAAACGCGACGAAGACGACCTGGAAAAAGAAGAAGAACACGTCAAACGCGACGATTTGGCCGTCTAAAACGAAACAAAAAGGACCTTTATGAAATTTTCTCTTATCAGCCTGGGATGTCCCAAAAACTTAACCAACAGCGAGGAATTTTCCGCCCGCCTGATCGGCAAGGGGCATGAACTGCTGCTTTCTCCCGAGGGGGCGGACGTATTGATTATCAATACGTGCGGATTTATCGCCTCGGCCGTGGAAGAAGCCCAAAACGCCATACGCGAAGCGCTGGAGCTGAAAAAGCAAGGCCTTGTCAAAAGAGTGGCGGTCACCGGGTGTCTGGTGGAAAGGTATAAGGAAAAAATTTTGCAAGATTTCCCGGACGCGGATTTGATCTTTTCCATCGCCGGACAGGAAAACATTGAACAAACGCTAAACCAAAGCGGCCTGCTCCTCGCCCCCTTACCCAAAACGCTGTACCTGCCGGAATATAAAATGAGTCTGACCGCTCCTCATACGGCGTATTTAAAAGTAGCGGACGGATGCAACAACCGCTGCGCCTACTGCACCATTCCGTTCCTGCGCGGCCCCTACCGCTCCAAACCTATGGAAGACATACTGCGGGAAGCGGATTTGATGGCGCAAAACGGCGTAAAAGAGATTTCCCTCATCGCCCAGGACACCACTTCTTACGGACAAGATTTGTACGGCAAACCCAGCCTGACGCAATTGCTGAAAAAACTGCTGGACAACCGCCGCATCAAACGCCTGCGCATCATGTACGGATACCCGCACCGCGTGAGCGAAGAACTGGCGGAGCTGATAGCTTCCACGCCGCGCGTTTTTCATTATCTGGACATTCCGCTTCAACACATTGCCGACCCGGTGCTCAAACGAATGAACCGCCACTGCGACGGAGCGCAAATACGCGCTACGCTCAATATGCTTAAAAAACGCGTCAAAGACGTGTCCCTGCGCACCAATTTTATCGTGGGCTTTCCGGGAGAGACGGAAGCGGACTTCCAAGAACTGCTCCGCTTTGTGGACGAATACGAATTTGACAACCTGGGCGTATTTGAATATTTCCGGGAAGAAGGCACCGCCGCGCACGGCCTGCCGGAGCAAATTGCGCCGGAAACCAAACAAGAACGCCGCCTGCGGCTGGAAGAAGCGCAAAGCCGCGTCATAGACCGCATCAACAAACGAATTTTGGGAACGGAAGTGGAAGCGATTGCGGACGGAGAAACGTTCGGGCGCACTTATAAAGACGCGCCGGACATTGACGGACAGGTGACATTTACACGTCCCGTCAAACCGGGAAGCATTTTCAAAGCCCGCATTGTATCCGCCCAAGGATACAAACGCACACTGCAGCCGCCGGAAAAATAAGTTATTTGACCGAAATCCCCCGTCTTTAGACGGGGGATTTCTAAACTGAGACGACCAGTCCGCAATTCGCATGTCAAAGCTGGTTGGCCAGCGCGTCCACCACAAAAGCGGTCCAGGCCACGTCCCGGGGGGCATGCATTTCATCCGAATCGGCAAAATCCTTTTCAAACAACCGCTCTTCCAGTTCCGCCACAAACGCCGGATCAGAAATACCCAGGCTCATCTCCTGATTGACGAAAAGACTCATTTTGTCAAAATTGGCGGACCCTACCACCGCCCACCCGTCATACAAAGCGGCTTTTACGTGGCTCATGCCTTTGTAAAAATACACGCGCACGCCGTTGCGCCAGAGTTTATTGGCCATAATTTGGTTGTTTTTGTCCATAATGCCCACGTCGTTTTCGCCGGGTAAAATGACGCGCACGTCCACGCCACGGCCGCGCGCCTTAATCAGTTCTCCCACCAGCCGGTCATCGGAAAAATAAGCGTTTTCCATATAAATGCGCTTTTTGGCGCGTTTGACGGCTTCCAGCTGGGCGTGGTAAATTTGGGCCGCGGCCGGTTTGGTGTACATCAGGCGCACGTCTATCATTCCGGGCTCCTCTTGGTTGGCCGTGCGCATTTTTTTGCTGAACAGCTTGCGGTAAGCGAAAGCAAAATCTCCGCCCCAGCCGTTAAAGGACCACGCTTCGTAAAAATTCTTTACCAGCCGCCCCACCACCGGCCCGCGCAAAGCGACCATCATATCATGCCACGTATAGCGGTATTCTTCGCCCACGTTCATTCCGCCCGTATAAGCCAGTTCGCGGTCAATCAGGTACACTTTGGTGTGGTCAAACGTGGCCCAGGTGTTGTAATGCGTGCGGGCCTTGGCGCGGGATTTTTTGCGCAAATAGCTTTTGATGTTTTTGGGCATGACGAAATCCGGCCCGTAGTTAAGCTGGGGCTGTTTGGCGGAATTGAGCACCGTATTCAGTTCGTCGGTCAGCACGCGCACGTCTATGCCGTCTGCGGCGCGGGTTTTAAGCAAATCGGCTATTTTTATGCCGTAGGGATCCGTGGTAAAAATATATGCGCGCACAAAAATGGAATGTTTGGCGCGCTGGGAAGCCAAAATAAAATGAGGGAAAAACTCCTCTCCGTTAATGAGCAATTTGGCAAACGCTTTATAGTTCTGACGGGAGACTTTTTTATCCAGCCAAGCGTTGAATTCCGCCAGGTTCATTTCTTCACCGGAAGCGTTGAGAGGAGGAACCTCTTTCAAATCTCCGGACAAAGGAGGCAGCGCGGTATAAAGCGAGCCGCCCGCCAAAGACGCCAATCTCCCCACGGAAGTAAACGGCGCTTTGATTACACCGACAAAATGACTTTTCACCACAAAAGACCACAAAAACGAGGCGGAAAATCCCAGACGGCCCATTTCTTTTTCCAACTCATAATAAGGCGGCATTTGCAAAGCGGTCATCAGTCCCTTTTCCGTATCCACATAAATAAAAGGAGTCAGCGGCACGCGGTCCAATCTCAGCAAAAAACGCGTATAGGGAGTGCCGGAGTGGGAAATTTGATTTTTCAAAGAAGTAAACAACATTTCGTCAAATTCTTGCGCGCTTACCCGTCCCACAATCCGCACGTCCGCAGGAGATGAACTTAAATCCGTCAAATCCGCCGTGCCGTCGGCGCGGCGGTAAAGCAACGTTTCATAATTACGGATAAACACCACCCGTCCTTCCCCCGCCCGCTCAGGCAGCAGAGAAAGCAAAGTCTCCTTTACCACTTCCCCCCATTCTTTGCCCACCGGAGTGACGGGAAGAGCGGAAGCATATTTATCCGAAGAAGAGGCGCGTTTGGGCCTTAACAAAGAATACGAGGCGCCCTTTTTTTCGTCCGGGGTCTGAGAAGCCACAAAATAAAATGTTTCCCCGTCATAGACGTATTGAATATACACATTGTCTTTCCAGAGGAAAACACGCTGCGGAAGCAGTTGATGCGTCTCTATGGAACGCATGGCATGGCGTTTTTTAAAAGAAGAAGACGAACACGCACAACAAAGGACGCAAAGACACAGAATAAAAATTTTTCGTAAATTCATATTTACTTATTGTAGCAAAAGCAACACCCGGCCTACGGCATGATATAATAAAAATATGAATAAAATCTTTAAAACTCCGTATTTTAACGAAATCGTTTCCTTGCTTGAACGCATGGAAACCGAGCACGCCCCCGCCCTGCGCCAAGCCGCACAGGCCGTGGCGGACTGTCTGGAAAAAGGAGGAATCCTGCACACCTTCGGCTGCGGTCACAGCGGCAGCGTGGCGTTGGAGCCTTTTCACCGAAGCGGCTGTTTCGCTTCCGTCAATGCGGTGCTGGACCCGGGGCTGATGTTTCAGCACGGCGCACACGCAGGGACGGACTTAGAACGGCTGGAAGGCTACGCCCCGCTGGTATTTAAACGCCACGATCTGCAAAAAGGAGACGTGCTGTTCGTGGTCTCCAACTCCGGCCGAAATCCCGCCGGCATAGATGCGGCCTTATATGCCAAAGAAAGAGGCGTCACCGTCATCGCCATTACCGCGGCCTCCGCACATGCGCAGAGCCAAAGCCGCCACTCCAGCGGCAAACTGCTTAAAGACGCGGCGGACATCGTACTGGACAATTGCGCGTCCAAAAACGAAACCTGCCTGAAACTGGGCGATTTGGACCTGGCCCCCATTTCCACCATAGGCGGATGCGCGGCCTTGCACGCGGTGCTGTATCAGGCGGCTGAAATACTGGCCAAAAAAGGCGTGCCTCCTCCCGTCTATAAAAGCAGCAACGCCGCCGGAAACGACGAATACAACACGGCCCTGGCCAACAAATACAAAAAACGCATCAAGCATATTGATTAGGCGCTTCGTCTTTACGCAAGACAAACCCCGGGTTTACCCACCCGGGGTTTGATATTTTGCGCAAAGGAATAAATCCGTGCAATAAGAGATATTGCTTCCGCCCCCCGAAATTTTGTTTCGGGGGGCGGATGTTTCCATAAAACCCGTCTCTTAGATGCAATCCACGCTGGTGGTTTCTCTGTGTCCGCCGCAATCTATACCGCGGACCGTACACCAAGTGACATCAGACATAGCGTCAAAATTTACAGCTCGGTAAGAGAACGACGTGCAACCGCCGCCACCACCGCCTCCGCCGCCACATTCGGGTTTATTCCGTTAGCCTTTGCAAGCTTTGCGT
>CAMGSK010000061.1 GCA_946061795.1 uncultured Elusimicrobium sp. | reverse complement strand
ATACATCTTACAGCGCTTTTTCCAATTCGGCAAAAAACTCCGTCGCTTTCATTTGGCAGAAAACGTCGCTTACCCCGTCGGTATAGGTCGAGGGCTGCGGATTGACCTCCACGATTTTCGCGCCGTTTTGTTTGGCCAAAAGCGGCAAACTGCACGCAGGCATTACTTGGCCCGCCGTGCCCACCACCAGCACTACGTCGGCCTGTGAAGCCAGTTCTACGGAATTTTGATAAGCGGAGGGGGGAATGCCCTCTCCGTAAAACACAAAATCGGGCTTGAGCACACTGCCGCAGAAGCATTTGGGCGGCAGAGAAGTTAAATCTACATCCTGCGTATGATATTTCCGGCCGCAGCTGATGCAGTGCATGCGGTGAATGGTGCCGTGGAATTCCTGCACATTGACGCTGCCCGCCTTTTGGTGAAGTCCGTCAATATTTTGGGTAATAACGCCGGCAAAACCGCCGCGCGCTTCCAGTTTGGCAATCACTTCATGCGCCTTATTGGGCCGGGCTTCGTCCATACAAGTGAAAAAAATCTTTTTCATTTCCTCCCAGCTGCGCTTGGGATCGGAATAGAAAAAGTCAATTTCAATAAACTTGGGATCATAGCGGTTCCACAGGCCTCCCGCCCCCGTAAAAGGCGGAATGCCGCTTTCCACCGACACTCCCGCTCCGGTAAACGCCACGCCGCGGCGGGCGTTTTTAATCAGCTGTATTGCTTTGTCCATACCTGCTATAATATAAAATATCAGGCACCTATGAACAACACACTCAAAATACGGGAAATCGTCGCCCGGGGATACGTCAACCCTTCCAAACTGCCGGGCTATGATTACGTAATCAATCCTTACGTCGGCTGTCCTCACCGCTGTATGTACTGTTATGCCGAATTTATGAAACGTTTTTCCAACCATGACGAACCCTGGGGCACGTTTACCGACGTAAAGATACGCAGCACCTCCGTCAAACCCGTAGATTTGCGCGGAAAAAACGTTTTCTTAAGCTCCGTCACAGACTGCTATAATCCGCTGGAGGAAAAATACCGCCTCACCCGCCGCCTGCTGGAACAGCTGCGTCCCTGCGGAGCCAAAATCACCATTTTAACCAAATCCTCCCTGGTTTTGCGGGATTTGGACATATTCAAAACCCTGCCGGAAGTGACGGTGGGCGTGTCGGCCAATACGGCTGACGACTCCCTGCGCTGGGAAACAGAACCCGGGGCCTGCTCCGCGCTGGAGCGGCTCTACGTGTTAAAAACTCTGCGCGAAAACGGCATAAAAAACTGGATGCACGTCGCGCCGGTATTTCCGCATTTGTCCGACTGGAAAGCCCTCTTGGAAGCGGCGGCGGAATTTACGGATTCTTTTTCATTTGAAAACCTGAAATTGCGCGGAGCCGCGTTGCCCCGCGTCATGCTGTTTATTACGCAGAAGCATCCGCAACTCAAACCGATGTATGAACAAATTTACCAGCAAAACGATCTGTCCTACTGGAGTTCTCTGCGTAAAGAAATTTTGGCGTTTTGCAACCAACGCAAACTGGCCGCCTCCGTTTTCTTTTCCGAAAACGGTCCTCAGGAAATCTAACCCGAAAAATGCCCTTGTCCGGCTTCCTGTTTTTACGTAAGGTAAAAACAGGGGGGAGTACATCATGAAAAACATCAAACGTTTTATCTACAATACTTTGCAATTTGACAATGACAGCAAACTCACTTACGCCGTCAACGGACTGATTATTACGCTGATTTTGCTCAGCGTGCCGGTGGATTTGGTGGAAAGCCTGCGCGACGTCAGCCCGCAGCTAAAACGCATGGCCTACCACGCCGATTTGGCAATGAGCCTCATCTTTGCGCTGGAATACGCCCTGCGCGTACTGACCTGCACGCAGGATCCGCGCTACGCCCGCCCGGTGGCGGGACGAATCAAATATATGCTGACGCCGCTGATGCTGATTGATTTGTTCGCAATTTCGCCGTTTTTTATTTTAGGTTCCGGGCTGGTACGCATACTGCGCGTGTTCCGCATATTCATGCTGATGCGCTACACTAACGCCATTGAACTGGTCAATAACGTAGTGGAAGAAAAAAAGAGCGAGTTGGCCATTTGCGGCGCGTTTCTGCTGATGCTGTGGGTGTGGAGCGCTTTTATGATATTTCGCTTTGAACACCCGGCCCAGCCCCAGGCGTTTAAAAACATGATGGACGCGATGTGGTGGTCCATGCAGACCTTCACCACGCTGGGATACGGAGATTTAATCGCAGTCACGCTGCCCGGGAAAATCGTCACAGGCGTGACGGTGGCCATGGGGCTGATTTTATTTGCCGTAGTGACGGCGGTAATGACGGGAGGCGTGGTGCAACAATTCCAGCGTTTGGAAAACAAAAAGAAAAAACCGCCCCAAATCTAAAAAGTTCTAATCTTCGCTAAAAGTGCTTTTAGATACGGTCCATTCTCCTTGTAATGAATTGCAGACGGCTTTCCCCACCGAAGTACGGAAATAACAACGGCGTTCCATATTGCCGGTAGAATACAGTGTCACGGATAAAGAATAATTATTATTAAGCAGATTCGTCCCTAACCTGTTAACTACCAAATTACATTGGGAAGAATCTCCTCCCGAAGAACACCAAGAAAAATACATTTCAAAATTTTTACTCTTCCAATGCGTATTGTTCCAATCTCCGCCTGTTAAAGAAATGTCCCCGCCCTCTATTAAATCTTTTAAATCAGAGAGATTTCCCACTCCGCCGGCTCCTGATAAAAGGCGTAATTTAAAAACTTTTTCTATTGTATTTATCGCAGTCACGGCCTCCACCGCCCGAGACTTTTCTACAGCCGCATTGTACTGCGGCAAAGCAATAGAAGACAGAATGCCGATGATAAGCACCACCACCAGCAATTCTATGAGGGTAAAACCGGAACGCGCATTTTTCCCGGGTATTCTTCGGCAAAACGATTTATTCATACGCATAAAATTTCTCCTTTTTGTTGTCTTTTATCATAGTATAAAAGAAGTCTTCAAAAATATCCACCGCCGTGTTTATTTTTCAAGCATATAGGGAAAAGGCACCCTCAGCTAAAATTTATCAAAAAAAAAAAACGTCAAGCTAAACGTTCTTCTGAACGACAACAAAAAAACGCCCCGCCCATATAGGTACGGAGCGTTTGAAAATAAGCTTTTCTCAAATGCTCACCAATCCGCGGGCAAACGCATACACCGCCGCCAGCGCGCACAACACCAGCAAAATCATAAATGCGCGTTCTCCGCCGCCGGAGAAAATACGCCGTCCGTCCTTTTGTTGTCTGCGCGCCCACACGAACACCGGCACGCCCAAAGCCAAGAAAATCACGGCCAAGAACAAATATTTCACTCCCGCCGCATAGACCAGCCACAAGCCGTACAGCGTCCCCATGACGGAGGTGAACAAGGCCGCCGCGCGGCCTTTAGGAGCCGCCTGGGCGTATTCACCGTCTTCGGTCAGCTTCCATAAATACGCCGTACTGAAAATGTACGCCGGAAGCACCATCACCCCGGTAATAGAAAGCATGGTGTTCCAAGCGTTGTTGGAAAAATACACCACTAAAATGGCCAACTGCATCAAAATACTGGTCACCCATAAGGACACGCTCGGCGCGCCGTTTTCGTTTTCCCGCGCAAACTGCTTGGGAAACGTGCCGTTTTCCGCCGCGGCCTGCGGAATTTGGGCGGCAATCATGGTCCACGCCAGCCAGCTGGAAAGCACGGCGATAAGCAGGCCAATATTCATAAACCACGCGCCCCACGGGCCGACCACTTTTTCCAGCACCCCGGCCGTGGACGGATTGGCCACCGCCGCAATTTCCGCCTGTGTCAAGAACCCAAAAGGCAGCACCGACAGGCCGATGTAAATCACCAAGCAGCCCAAAAAGCCCAAAAACGTAGCCCGGCTTACGTCGCGCTGGCTGCGCGCGCGGCCGGACATCACCACCGCCCCTTCTATGCCGATAAACGCCCACAGCGTGACCAGCATGGTGCTTTTCAGCTGCGTGCCCAGCCCGCCCAGGGTTTTGCCGCTTTCGGCCAGTTTGCCCCAAAAATTATAGTCAAACTTGTCAAAATGAAAACTGAAAAGCAAAACGACGATAAACAGAAACAGCGGCACCAGTTTGCCTATCGTGCCGATGAGATTCATCACCGCCGCCTGGCGCACCCCGCGCAATACAACGAAATTGAACACCCAAATCAGCAAAGAGCCGCCGATAATGGACCACAGATTGTTCCCGCCCTGGAAATACGGGGGGAAAAAGTAGTTCAGCGCGTCCATGGTGATAACCGCATAGCCCACGTTGCCGAATATCTGGCACAGCCAATAGCCCCAGCCTATCGTAAAACCCGCATACGGCCCAAAACCCTCGCGGGCGTACATGTAAATGCCGGAAGTCAAATTCGGCTTTACGCGCGAAAGAACGCTGAACGTATTAGCGATAAAATAAATCCCCACGCCGGTAATCAGCCAGGCTAAAATCACCGCCCCCGCGCTGGCTCCGGCGGCCATGTTTTGGGGGAGGGAGAAAACCCCGCCCCCTACCATGGAACTGATAACGATGGCCGCCAGTCCGACGACCCCCAGTTTTTTCGCCGCGCCGGACGCATTGGGTGCGGCGGACGGCCGGTTATGACGATTGTTTGCTCCCATATTTCGCTCCCCCGAAAAGTCCGTTTAGTCCAGCGGTTTTACGCCTTTGACCGCGGCCAGCGGAGCAAACTTAAAGTTCAAAAACCCCATTACCGTCAGACAATACGCAAACGGCTGGGTGATGTTGATGTAGTTGTGCCACATCTGGAACTCACTGTGTTTTTCCACGCCGCGGATTTCCAGTTCGTGGTTCAAAGACTTGTTGAGCCACATTTCACAGTGGCCTTTGGCGATATCGTCGTCAATAGGCGTGTCAAAATATTCCACGTACTCGGCCGCCCAGCCGCCGATGAGTTGGCCTTTTTTGTCTTTGCCCCAGCATACGCCGATGCCGGTAGCGATGGCTTTGTGCTCGGTGATGTTGGCCCCGTTGCCAGCGATAATCACCTCCAGCACCGCCCCGTGTTTGAATTGGTCCGCCACCGCGTCCACGGGGACGATGTTGTTGTAGAGTTCTTTGGGCAGCACCGACGTGTAAGGCACCACGTTAAAATCCTGGATTTTGGCCTGAAGCAAAGCCGAATCGTAGCAGAACGTTTCAAACGGCTGCGGCGGAATGCCGTCTGCCGCCTGGCCCGCTCCGCCGGAAATAAACGCCAGCGTCGGATATCTGGTTCCCAATTGCAATTCTTCCATATTTTCCTCCTTATACCCCTCTGTTTGTATTTTTACAGCATGATCGTGGTGCGTATGCCCGCGACCGTAGTAAATTTGTGCCCGCTTCCCATGGCGGCTTTGGGATAAAACTGTATATCAGGCGTAATGGTAAGCAGTTTGCCCACGCCCCACACCCATTGAAGCTCCAGAACGCCTTCTCCGTGGCGGTAATGCGCCGGGTAGCCAAGCGCCTCTTTGTCGGCGCGGTTATACGCTACGCCCAGCGTAAGCGCGTCGCTGGCGTTGCGTTCCAGCGGGTTGAGCAGCGTCAAAGCCAGCGCATAGGAATTCTTAATCGGTGCGATGTGTCCGTCCGAGCCGTTGGCCCGTGCAGACAGCACCCATTTGTGCCCCAAATCCTGGCTGACATTGACCGACCACCCCCGGGAAATACCTTTCTGTTCTTTCACGGAAGGCTGGTAATAATACAAAAAAGAGTATTGTCCCGCGCCCAGGCTCTCTATTTCCGGCGCGTAAGAAACGGAACCGAACCACGTATAGCGTCCGTCAAAGGCTTGGTTTAAGCGAATATTCTGCCCGCTGATATTGCCAGCGGCCTGCCAGCCGGCGGCAAACGTCCATGAAGCGGGCGCGGCTTGCACATATCCGCCGAAGCTTGCGCTCGGATAGGTGGAGGAGGCGTTTTGGGAAAGGGCATAGTTAAACAAAGCCGTTTGCTGATTATCCAAATACACGGACCCGTCAAAATTATACAGCGGAAACTGCCCCGCCGTAAAAGAAAGCCAGTTCCATTCCCCGGGCAGGGTGTGCGTATAAGAAAGCTGGGAAAAAATCTCCTCTTCCGAAGAATAATCGTTGGGAGAAGCCAGCACGCCCAAGCGGTTTTGCAAGGCCGCCCCGTCCTGCCCCCAATAGCGAAGCACGTTATAGTTGGCGTTAATCTGGCCGGAGCCGAAAGCGGAGCCGGAAAATACGTTCCAGGTTAAATACGGATAATAATACGCCTGCACGGAAGTCTTTTTGCCCGACGGCGCGCCGCGCTGGCCCAAAAAGCTTACGTCCACGCCGTATTGAAGGCCGGTTTTATCGGCCAAATCCTTTTTGAAATACAAATATTCCGCGCCCCAATTTGACTGTGCGTCTTCACGCACCAACTGCTGCTGGTCCATGCGCCGCTGGTGTTTGACCGTATGTTTCAAAAACACCTCGTCGCTTTGCGCCGCGGCGCCCGCCGCGCAAAATAAACAAAAAACCGAAAAAATCCACCCTCCGACTTTTGCGTTCATCCGTTCCCCCGTAAGACCGCCGAGTTTTGATTTTCCTGCTGATTTTAAAATAATATTTGCCGCAAACACGAACAAGGCAAAAAACGGATTAGTCCGCCGTGCCGCTCCGGCCTTCCGACGAGAGGAGAACGGATTCTAACCTTTTTTGCCCCCGTAAATATTCCGAAAAACAAAAACCCCCGCCAAAAGGCGGGGGAAAACAATTCACGTTCGCAAAGCGCTCAGCCGAATAAACTCCCGGAAGGGGTATCTTCTGCGGGGGGAACATCCGCGCCTTCCAAAGAAGCGGCTTTGCTCTCCGGTAAAGCTTTCGTGCGGCGTTTGGAGCCGTTATACTCATACCCCATGCGCTTTAACAGGCGGGCGTTGTCTTTGGTGACGGGAGCTTCATAGACGTCGGCAATGCGCTGGGCCACGGGCAGCAGCGCGCCTTTGTTGCCGTCAATATGACCGCGCGCCGTTTTGACCGCCTCAAAAGCGTTGGCCACGGCGTTTTCGGTTTTGGCGAAATTGACCAGGAAATCGTTAAACTTTTCCATCAATTTCAAAATGTCTTCTTTTAAATCTTCCATGTACTCGTGCTGCTTGTCTATGTCCCACAGTTTGGAAATCATTTTCAGCGTGCTCATCAAAGACGTGGCGGACACCAGCGCGATGTTGTTTTTCCACGCTTCATTGAGTACGTCAGCGTCTTCGCTCACGGCGGCGAGAAGCGCGCTTTCGGGATATACAAACATCAGCGTATAGTCCGGCTGTACTTTGTCACCCTGTTCCTGAAACTTTTTATAGTATTTTTTGGAAGACAAATCCCGGATGGTTTTCTTTACGTCTTTGACGTGCGCGTCCAGCAGTTCGGCTTTGCGCTTGGGCTCCTGCTCGTTGTAATATGCCGCGTAATGATTGAAAATAGTCTTGGAATCCACCACAATCCAGCGGTCTCCCGGCAAAGCGATTTGCACGTCCACCCTTTTGCCCTCTTCGGAAACCTGTTCAAAATAGTCCACCCCCGCCTTCATGCCCGTACTGTCCAAAATGCGCCGCAAGGCTTCCTCTCCCCAGCTTCCGCGCACAATGGATTCCCCCTTAATGGCGTTGGCCAGGTTCAGCGCGCTTTGGTCTATTTTTTCCGTGGATTTCATTACGTCAGAGAGTCCTTTTTCCAGCCGGGCTTGTTTTTCCGCGGTCACGCGTTCCATATCATGCACTTTCTTCACAAACGTTTCCAGCTGCAGCGTCAGCGGACGCAGCGCTTCGGCGTTTTTACTTTCCAAGCCTTTGCTCTTTTCTTCCAAAATTTTAGAAGCCAAATCCGCAAATTGCGCGCGGTATGTGGCGGCCACTTCCGCAAAATTTTTCTCCACCAGTGCGCGCTCTTTTTCCAGCGCGGCCGCCTGGGCCTCCAAACGCACGTTGGACGCGCTTAAAGCGGCGTTTTGCTCCTCCCGCTCGTGCAAAACCTGCTGCAGCTGCGCCAGAGACAGCGCCTGAGACTCGGCTATTTTCACCCGGGCGGACAGCCACAAATACGCCCCGCCGAATCCCAACAAAACCCCGAAACATACGGAAATGAATATATATATCATAGTCATAAATGCTCCTTACGTTTTTTATGATAACAATTTTGCCGGGACGAAAAGATCGG
>CAMGSK010000060.1 GCA_946061795.1 uncultured Elusimicrobium sp. | reverse complement strand
TTTTTGATAAATTTTGTTCATAAGCAAAATTTATCAAAAAAAAAAAACGAGTCAAGCCCTCTAAAAAACCATTTTCCTCGTCGCGTTGCGGACATTGTCAAACGCTTCCCCGTCTTTTAATACAAAACGCCCGTTGGCCGCCGTGGTGAAGGAAAGATTTTTATACGTCAGTTCATAAGACGCACTGTCCGCTCCGCCGGAATATCCCCGGTTGCGCCAAAGTTTTTTCTCCCGGTTAAGCAGTACGCCCCACAAAGTTTTGACTTGTACATGAGAAACGTCCGTCTCTTCTCCCGGCCAAGTGTTTTCAAACGCCGTCAGCACCCGTTTCACCCGTATGGTCTTTTTCAGCTTTTCCACTTCTTTGAGCTGTTTGTCCGCCTGCTCGCCGATTAATACCGCGTCCAATGTGGCCGAACCGCTGGCCAGCACTGCGCGGGCGAGTTTGTCTCCGTCTATCGCCGCTCCGGCCAAAATACGCGTACCGTCCGGCGCGCGGAACAAAACCGCGTTTTTATTCCATTCGTTCATCAGCCAAATCGTCGGTTGGTTAAAGCACAAAAACTGCAAGGCGGGCGCTAAAACTATGACGACAGCTATCGGCACAAAAATACGGCGGACGAAATCTTTCTGCGGCAGATGAAAAAGCAGAAATACCCCCGCGTAATACGCCGTCACCGTCCCTGGCCGCCAGGCCGAAACCTGCACGGAAGCAAACGGAAGGGAAGCAAAAAATTCCACCGCCTCTTTAAACCCCGTCAAACTAAGCCACGTCAGCCACTTGAGCAAAAAACCCGCATGAAACAAAGAAAACACGTAAAACGCAAAGCTCAGTCCCATCAGCAAAGAAGCCATGGGCACCAACAGCATATTGGACAGCAGCCCGATGAAAGACTCTTTGTAAAACACGTTGGTAAACACCGGCAGCAACGCCAGCTGTGTACTGAGCGTGGCCATAAAAATCTGCACGAAAAATTTTACCGGACGGGGCCATTTATACGGCAGTTCGTAATTACTCAGGCAGACGACGATAGCCAGCGTGGCTAAAAAAGACATTTGAAATCCGGTTTCAAACAAGCTGGCGGGACGGAACAGCAAAATAATAAAGCAGGAAAGCACCAACCCCTGAAATACCCCGCTGTTGCGCCGCAAAAAATAGCCGGCCACGGCGCAAACCGTCATAAAATATGCGCGGGTAAGCGGCGCGTCGGCCCCGGCCACCAACGTATATATCCCCGAAACCGCCAACGCCAAAAGCGCGGTTTTTCTTCTGGACGCGCCAAACAGAGTACAACAGGCGAACACCACCAGCGTGACAAATCCCACATTCCCGCCGGAAGCCACCAGCAAATGTATTGCGCCGCTGTCTTGAAAACTGGCGTAGAGAGATTGGTCTATTTCTCCGCGTTCCCCCAGCAAAACGCCTCCCGCCACCGCCGACAGATTCCGGTCGAAATTTTCCTCAAACGTACGCAAAATATCCCCGCGTATCGCCGAAACGGCGCGCGACGGCCAAGACGCGGGTGAAATCTGTTTGGTTTGTTTTACCTCCATTTCCGTGAAAACGTCTTTGGAAGCCAGATATGCCGCCCAGTCAAAATTACCAGGCAAAGACACGGAATAAGGTTTTTTAAGTTTCCCTTCCAGCTCCAGCGTTTCATGCCAGAAAGGCGCATATTCTTTAAAGCGGGCATATACGTATCCGTCCGTTTTTTCTCCGTTGACGGAATACACCTTCACAATGACGTTTCTCTTTTCTTTCTTCACGGCGGGAAAACCAATGACCTTTCCCGTCAGCGTGACGTTTTTAAGCGGAATTTTATAAAAGACGTCTCCGGCGCGCGGGCGCGGCATGTAGAACAAGGCAAGCAAAATGATATAGAGGATGAGCAACAACAAAAGCGGTCTTTTGTAGCAGCTGTAGTGCATTAGATTTTCGTGCGGCCTTTCAGAGAATAGCCCAACGTCATTTCGTCAATATAGTCAATGTCTCCGCCCAGCGGCACGCCGTAGCCGATGCGCGTGACGCGCTCCACCAGCCCGTGCAGTAAATCCGCCAAATACAGCGCGGTGGTTTCTCCTTCCGCGTCCGGGTCGGTGGCCAAGATGACTTCGCGCACGGGAACGGGAGCGTTCTGCACGCGGGCAAGCAGTTCTTTTACTTTTACCTGCTCCGCGCCGCGGCCCTCCATGGGGGAAATGGCCCCGTGAAGCACGTGATACAAGCCGGAAAACGCGCCTGTTTTTTCAATGGATTCAATATCCTGCGGGTCTTCCACCACGCAGATAACGCTTTGGTCCCGGTCCGAGTCGGAGCAGATGGGACAGAGGTCCCCCTCGCTGTAAGCGTGGCAGACGCGGCAAAGTTTGACGTCTTTTTTCATATCTAAAACAGCGGCGACAAACTCTTCCGCTTCCCCCTGCGGCGCGCGCAAAAAATACGCGGCAAAACGCTCCGCCTGGCGAGGTCCCACCCCGGGCATTCTGCGTAAAGCGCGTATCAAGCGGTCCAAACTTTTCATATCAAGCCAGCACTTCTCCGTCAATCACGTCCAAAATCCCGCGCAATTCTTCCGGCACGTCCGCACCGGCGTTTTGCGGTTCCACATCAGCGGAAAAATCCGCCTTTACAAAAGGCTCCTCGTCGCTGATCCCCGCTTCCTGCGCGGGCGCGGCGGCACGGGGCTCCTGTACGCGCGCGGAAACCGGTTGCGGCTCGGAGATATTCTGAGCAATTGTAAATGAAATTTTTCTGCCGCTGAGTTTCAGTGCCGTTTTTTCCAAATCGGCCAATTTGTTTTGCGCCGGAATCCGGTAAAATTCTTTGCCTTTGCCAAAAGAAATCGTCCACGCATCTTCTTCAAAATGAACGGAACAGTTTGTCATCACGTCATAGACGAACGGACTGGACTCAAACGCTTTAAGCATGGCGTCCCACAGACGGCGGTTGTCCGTTATTTTCTCCGCCGGGGCGGAAGAAACGGGTTTCGGCGCAACAAAAGTTTTAGGAGCGGACGCGGACGCAGCCGTCTTCTGCGCGGAAATACGGGCGGCGGCCGGAACGGGAGCCGCTTGTACGGAAGCGGTCAAATGCTCTTTCGGAGCGGGTTCGGAGCGCTTTGGCGCGCTTTCCCGGGGCAAAGCGGAAGAAGAAGAGGGCGGACGTCCGGCTCCGCCGGATTCACCCCGTTCCAACGCTTCCAAACGGCGGATAAATCCTTCCACGTCAAAACAGCTGTCCATGACGGTAAACAAACCCACTTCGGCGCTGACGAGGGCATTGTCGGAAAATTTTACTTCTTCGGCCAATTTGTTGACTTTGCGCGACAGCGCGGCCAACAACCCGGCCGAAGCCCGTTCAGTTATTTCCGCAGCTCCTTCAAACGGAGAGGACCCTTGGCCCAAGGAAAAATAAAATAAATCTCCCAGCGCGTTTTTCAAATCTTTCAAAAAAGCGTTGGCTTCAAACCCTTCCGCCCGCAGCGTTTCAAACGCCGCATGCAGCGCCGCGCCGTCTTTTTGCACCAAGGCGTTCAGCGTACGGCTCAGCACGTCCTGCGGGGTAAGCCCCAGCATTTCGCTTACCAGCTTTTCATCTATTTTCCCGTCGGAATACGCAATCGCCCGGTCCAACAGCGTCAAGGCGTCGCGCAACGCTCCTCCGGCGTTTTTGGCAATAATACGGGCAGCTTTTTCCGTCAAATCCAGCCCTTCCGCCTCTGCCAGCTCCATCAAATGCGAAGTGATTTCTTCCGTCGTAATCGGGCGGAAACGAAACGTCTGGCAACGGCTGACAATGGTGGCGGGCACTTTATGTTTTTCCGTGGTAGCCAAAATAAACACCACGTGGGAAGGAGGCTCTTCAATCGTCTTTAAAAGCGCATTAAAAGAACTGGCCGAAAGCATATGCACTTCGTCCAAAATAAACACTTTAAAGCGGTCGCGCGACGCGGCCAGCGCCACGGTGTCAATAATCGCCTCGCGCACTTTTTCCACTTGCGTGTTGGACGCGGCGTCCAACTCCAGCACGTCCATATCCGCACTTTGGGCGATTTCCCGGCATTGGGGGCATTCGCCGCACGGATGAGCGGAGGGTTTGTCGTTGCCGTTCCCCGTACAGTTGAGCGCTTTGGCCAAAATGCGCGCCGTAGTGGTTTTGCCGCATCCGCGCGGGCCGTAAAACAAATATGCGTGCGCAATACGGCCCAGTTTCAACGCGTTTTGCAGCGTTTTGGAAATACTTTCCTGCCCGACCATATCTTCAAACTTTTGCGGGCGGTATTTATTGGCCAAACTGACGTAAGGGGTGTTTTCGCTCATAGAGTTATCCTCGTAAAAAACGGCCGGCGGCGCGCTGGCTGCGTTTATAATCCAGGCTGACGGCCCCGGGGCCGAGCAGCAACAGCACGCTCAAAGGAGCGCATTGCAACAGGCACAAAGCGACAAAAACGTTGTTGTATCCGCCGGCAAAAAAGACGACGGCGCACACGGCGCACAACGGCAAAGCCGCCAACGCGCACAAACGCGTAAACAGCCCAAGCATCAAAAACAATCCTAAAAACAATTCCGCACCGGCCAAAGCAAAAGCCGAAGGAACCGCCAACGGCAGTCCAAAAGAGGCGGTATTGACCAAAAATTCACGCCAATACAACAAACTGCCGGCGGCCAAATACGCCATAGCCGCCCCCGTAAAAAAACGGCAGAGGAACATGGCTTTGGAAAAAGCATTTTCATCTATTTTACAACGTAAAGTCGGTTGAAAATTCGGTTTTGGCATACTGTTTGCGTTCCGTTAAAAAGTGGTGCTGGCCGACATGGAAAAATATGTTTTGCGCGTATCGGTGCGGTCCTGTTCAAAAATTTCCACGCCGCCGCTGAGCGTCGTTTGTCCCAGATGCAGCGCAAGCCCCGCCGCCGCGGATACGCCGTAATCGGCATGCGCCAAATATTTATATCGCGCGTAAGCGGCGTAAGGAGAAATCCACCGGGTGCGGTATGCCACCCGCGCCGCCGCGGCGTCGCTGACAAACCCCTGCACCACCGCCGTCATAAACGGAATCTCCGTCCAATTGGCGGCCACGTCCGCAGAAGGTTTGTTCTTATATTTTATCACTTTCTCATACCGGGCCTGAAAGAAAAATTTTCCCAGTTCTCCGCCCGCTTCGGCGCGCGCGGCGGTGGAATAGGTTTTAAAACGGCCGGGTAAATCTCTCCCGTCGGAATAAGCGTCTATCTTATAACGCGTCTGCCCCGCATAAAGCGATACATAAGGATATCTCATCCCCGCACAGCGGTAGCACGGCGTGTACCGCACCCCCGCTCCGTAGGCCACGTTTTGAAATCCCAAACGCAAAGGAATATAAGACGCGCCGGCAATCACCTTCAGGTTGTCCGCCGCTTCATATTCCGCGGAAAAAGCAAATTTGGTCGTCGCGCCGGATTCGTCCTCTTCCGTATCGCTCATCCGGTAATAGCCCACGGCGGGGACCAGCACAAACCCGTTGTCCAAATCCATCCGGAAATCCCCCCGCATGGCGGCGTACCCCCGCTCTCCGTTGACACTGGCAAAATGGAGCTGCCCGCAGGAAAACACCCACGGGCAGATCACCAAAACCAATATCAATGCGATACGGAAAAGAAACATTATTTTTTGGCTTTGTTTTGTTTGGCTTTCAAAGCAGCCACTTTTTTGTCTTCATCCTGCAGGAATTTGACGTAATTGGCCGCTTTGCGTTTTTTCCACGCGCCTTTGTGGTAGCCGTATCCGATGATGAGCGGGATCAAGGTCGTGCATTCGCCGTACACCATTTGTTCCAACGCGGTGGACACTTTGCCCCAGCTGGACGCTTCTTTGAGCGTAGAGCCGGACAGCGCGCCGTCGCGCTCGTCAGCCACGGTGATTTGCACGGCGTATTTGTGCATCGGGCAGTCGGAACCCAAAATTTCGGCCGCCACCACGGTGTCTTGGGCGAAGTTCTTCGGCACGCCGCCGGAGAACATCATCAAGCCGGTTTCTTTGGCTTTCATTTTGATTTTGGTCAGTTCCAAGAAATCTTTCGCGCTGTCAATGGACACATGCGCTTCGGGGTGCTGGGTCTGGTGGGCCACAAAACCGAAGCCGGCGGAACAGTCGGAGAACGCGGGCACAAACACGGGCACGCCGTATTTGTAGGCGTTATACACCACGCTGTCTTTGCCTTTTTTGTTTTTCTCCAGCCATTTGCCCATTTCCCAGATAAATTCGCGGGAAGAATACGGGCGGGGCTCCAGGTATTCGCAAATTTGGTGAATGGTTTCGTCGCATTCTTTCAGTTCGTCTTCGTTGATGTAGGTGTCGTAAATGCGGTCAATGTGCAAATCGCGCAAGAGGTTGTCGTCGGCGTTATGCTGGGAGCCCAAATAGTGTTTGTATCCCAACGCTTCAAAGAAATCCTGGTCCACGATGTTAGCCCCGTTGGAAACGATGGCATCCACCATGTGGTTTTGAATCATGTCCACGATGATTTTTTTCAGTCCGGCGGAAATCAAAGAACCGGCGATGCATAAAATGACGGAGCAGTTTTTGTCGGACAACATCTGGTGGTAGATTTTGCTGGCGCGGGCCAGGTCGCGGGAAGAATAGGCCATGTTTTCAAAAGCTTCCACCATGGGAACGACGTTATATTTTTTCATGTCAATGTGTTTGATGGTGCCTTTGAGGAAGTCTTTTTGCGTGAGTTTTGCCATTTTTTTATACACCTCTCGTGTGGGGATTGACGCCGGAAAAAGGCGCTTTTTTCATTGCGATTTCTCGTATAATAAATTATATGAAAATTTCATCTTTTTTCATAGTAAAATATAGGGAACCCGGCCGCTGAACCGGGAATCGTTTTTCAAGGAGCTTTTTATGTATCCCGAACTCAAAAAACAAGACCCCGAAATTTTTGCCGCAGTGGAAGCGGAACTGGGCCGCCAGAGAAACAAACTGGAACTGATCGCTTCGGAAAATTTCACTTCTTTAGCCGTAATGCAAGCCCAAGGCTCGGTGCTGACCAACAAGTACGCCGAAGGCTACCCCGCCAAACGTTATTACGGCGGCTGCGAATATGTGGACCGGGCGGAAACCCTGGCCATTGAGCGCGCCAAAAAGCTCTTCGGCGCGGAGCACGCCAACGTTCAGCCGCACTCCGGTGCGCAGGCCAATATGGCGGTATATTTTGCGCTTTTGCAGCCGGGAGACACGGTGTTGGGGCTGAATTTATCCCACGGCGGCCATTTGACGCACGGACACCCGATGAACTTCTCGGGCAAACTGTACCGCATCATCGCCATGAATGTGCGCCGCGACACCGAAGAAATAGACTACGAAGAAGCCGCCGCATTGGCCCGCGAGCACAAACCCAAACTGATTTTTGCCGGAGCTTCCAACTATTCCCGCGTTTTTGACTGGAAACGTTTGCGGGAAATCGCTGATTCCTGCGGCGCGTATTTGGCCTGCGACGTGGCGCACTACGCCGGGCTGATTGCCGCCGGGGAATACCCCAGCCCCGTGTCGTACGCCGACGTGGTCACCACCACCACGCACAAAACCCTGCGCGGTCCGCGCGGCGGATTGATTTTATGCAAAGAAAATTTGGCCAAAGCTATTAATTCTTCCGTTTTCCCGGGTGTACAGGGAGGGCCGCTGATGCACGTCATCGCGGCCAAAGCCGTCTGCTTTGGGGAGGCGCTGCGCCCGGAATTTAAACAATATCAGCACCAAGTGGCGCTTAACGCCAAGGCATTGGCCGCCGCATTGAAAGCCAAAGGATACCGGCTGGTGGCCGGAGGCACGGACAGCCACGTCATGTGCATAGACCTGCGCTCCAAAGGGCTGACGGGCAAAGCCGCGGAAGCGGCGCTGGACAAGGCCGGCATTACCGCCAATAAAAACACCATTCCGTTTGACCCGGAAAAACCTTTCGTCACCAGCGGCCTGCGCATCGGCACTCCCGCCGTCACCACGCGCGGCATGAAAGAGACGGACATGGAACAAGTCGCCGCGTTTATTGACGAAGCCATTTCCCATCACGCCGATGAAACCTATCTGGCGGAAGAAGCGAAAAGAGTGGAAACGTTTTTACAAAAATTTCCGCTGTATCCCCAGCTGGGATAAAGACTCCGCTTCCTTTCGGAACAAAATATTTGGCAGAAAATAAAAATTCCCGGAGCAGTTTATTCCGGGAATTTTATTTTCTTCATCCTGTAAAAATTTACGGCAAAGCGTAAACCTTCGGGCTTCCTGCACGGGCCGCAAAATACCGGTATTGCTCCGCCGTCACTTCCTGGCCACCCATGCTTTTGCAAACGGAATTGGCCGTCGCGTCAGACGCCACCGCCAGGCAGCGCGTCTGCCCCGGCCGATCGGAATGGTCCAGCCATATCAGATACCCCACTTTGTCTTTGGAAACAATACCCAATACGTTAGGTTCCCCGAAATCCAACAAATCATAAATTACACCATTGGGACAGTCATTACCCAAAGTCGTCCCGCTCTGAGTACACCCCGGGGGCAAAGTAATGTCAAAGCCGAAATTCGTTCCGCTGTCAGGTGGATAACTTCCGTTAGCCATATAATACATTTCCAGGGCGTCTTTTGAACCCCGGACCACGGGAATAATGGAGGC
>CAMGSK010000059.1 GCA_946061795.1 uncultured Elusimicrobium sp. | reverse complement strand
TTTTGCATATGAACAAAATTTATCAAAAATCATTCTCCGGCGATAAAGACGCCGGGTTTACGCTGATAGAGCTGTTGGTGGTGGTGTTAATTGTCGGTATCCTGGCAGCCATTGCGCTGCCACAGTACGAGAACGCCGTGCTGAAAAGCAAATATACGCAGCTGATGGTACTGGCCGACGCGTTTAAAAAAGCCGAAGACCGCTACTATATGGCCAACGGAGAATATACTTTTTCGTTTGAGGATTTGGACGTATCCCCTCCGGCGGGATGGACGCTGGACAGAAACGGAAAAAGTATTCAATCTCCCAAAGGATACGGTTGTACGTTGCAAGACGGCAGCGGGCACGGGAAAATACTGACGGTATATTGCTCAACGGAGTCTGCCACTTATTTTTTGCCTGTCAACGGAGAGCGTTGGTGCGGGGTGTTGAACCAAAGCGCCAAAGCCGACCGTTTGTGCCGCAGTCTAGGAGGAGAATTGGCGAGTACGAATCAAGGCGGTACCTATTATTACCGTTTGCCCTAATTCCCGTTTTATTTCCCCGTGTAGCGCGCGTAAGCGCTGGCCCAATACGGCGTTTGCGGTAAGTCCGCAGGCCAGTTGGGCAGTGTATGCTGTTCCCGCCGGTTTCTTTTGAGAAGAAGCATGCGGTCCGTCTGGGCGTTGACGAAATCTTTTTCCTGCGAATTTAAATCCACCACCCAAGTCTGCGCAAATCCGTCTCCGGCGGCCCAATCCGCCCGGAATGTATTCTGTCTGAAAAACAATTTGATTTTGTGAAATGCTTTTTTCATACTTTTAGTGTAGCGTTTTGACGCGTGCGCGCCCAGGGTCTTTGGGCCCAGCGGCGGTGTTTTTAGGGCCCGGGTGTTTTTGGGTCTTTTGGTCCCGGAACTGCGGCGTGCGCGTAATTGCTATAATAAAAAATATGTCCATGTTTTCTAAGATTTTTAAACTTTTTCTCACCGTGGTGCTCATGCCGCTTATTCCCATGGCGTTGCTGCTTGCGTACTATCAAAGCCGCCAGCGCGACAATATGTTGGAAATTCATTACAATTTGGCGGAAATCGTTTCTTCGGACATACAACGTTTCTCGGACGGATTGCAGCGTAAACTTTCCGAAATTTCTTCCGTTGCGCAGACGGACGAGCCCAGCTCCGTTTTGGAGGAGTTTTTGGCGGTCAATCCGGACGTGCCGTTTCTGGCTCTTTTGAATCCGCAAGGGAAAGAAATCTCCCGCGCCGGCATAACCGGGGAACCGATAGTTCTTTCCGCGGACGTTTTGCCCAAGTCCGCCAAAGAAGGAGAAAAACTGAGATGGGGCCTTCCCGTGTCTTTTTCCGACGGGACGGCGGGCGAATTTATTTATCAGCTTCCTTCGGGATATTTTCTGTACGGCGCGGCGGATTTATCTTCTTTGCAGGACCGGCTGGGTCAGATGCGCATCGGCCGGACGGGCCAGGTGTTCTTGGTGTCGCCTGACGGGGCGTTTTATGCCGCGCCGTACCAGTGGATTCCGCAGGTGGCGGCGAAAGACATGCAGAAACTCTTTGCCGGGAACACGCGTTTGATACGTACCCTTCCCGGCGAGGAAGGCACGCTGGCCGGAGCTTTTGCCAAGGCGGAGCCTTTGGGCGTGTATGTGGCTGTGCTGCAGCTGAAAGAAGAGGCCATGCGCAGTCTGTACTTTACCAACGTAATTATCGGTTTGTTTCTGTTGGCCATTGCCATGCTGGCGTATTTCGGGGCTTTGTCCTTTTCCCGCAGTTTGGGCGAACCGATTGCGGAACTGATGGACGGGGCCAGGCGGGCCAGCCGGGGGGATTTGGACCACCGCGTCAATGAAGAGGTGGGTTGGGGGGAATTTAAAGAGCTGATGGCTTCCTTTAATAAAATGACGGCGGATTTAAAAGATTATCAAACCCTTCAGCTCAAAGCCCGGGTCAGCGAAATGAAAGAGCAAATCTTCCGTTCCGTAGCGCATGATTTGCGCGCGCCGCTTTTGGGCCTGCAAGGGTATATTTATATTTTGTCCAGTGGAAAAATCAATGCGCAGCAGCGGGCGGAATATTTGCAGCGGATGACGGAAGCGGCCAAAGATTTGTCGTCTTTGCTGGAAGACGTGTTGGCCGTCTCGCGCGTGGAAGCGGGGATGGCCCTGCCCCAGCGCAGAGCCGTGGAACTCAAACCGCTGCTGCAAAGCGTATTGCATACGGCGGAGCCTTCCGCCGCGGAAAAGGGCCTGCGTCTGGAATTGGACGTTTCCGAAGAGGCGGAAGTGTTTGCGGACCCCAAGCTTCTGCGCCGTATCGTCACCAATTTGATTTCCAACGCGGTAAAGTTTACGCAACAGGGATTTGTCAAAGTTTCCGCGCGGGAAGAAGAAAACCGTACGCTGGTGTCCGTGGCGGACAGCGGGCCCGGGCTGACGGAGCAACAGTGCGAGGAGATTTTTGAAAAATACCGGCAGGCCGATGACGAGGCGCAAGGGTACGGGCTGGGGCTTTTTATCAGCCGCCAGCTGGCCCGCGCGCACGGAGGGGAATTGTCCGTTTCTTCCCGTCCGGGGCAGGGAGCCGTGTTTACATTGGCGTTGCCTAAGGAGATCGTATGATTATTTTTTGGCGGTTGATATTAGCGTATTATATATGCGCCGTGTTGTTTTATAACCGTTCCTTTTTTGCTTGGCGTTCACGTAAGCCCTTTTGGGCGGCGGTCGTGCAGGCGGCGGCTTATTTCGGAGTGGGCGCCGTTTTGTGCGGACCTTTGCTGGAAGTGAAATGGCCGCTGTTGGGCGTGTGGCCCGTCTCGGGGTGGATAGGGCTGGCGGCGGTCAGCCTGTTTCAAACGTATAACAACGGGATGTGGGTGTTTCGGGCCGGACAGCAAAAAGGGCATGTGCTGACGTTTTTGGCGCATGATTTCCAGGCGTGGCTGTTTGTCTTCTTGTGTTCTCCGCTGCGCACATTGTATGAAACGGGCAATCCAGTTCCGGAGCCTTGGGCCGTGTTTTGTGTAGGCGTATTGGTGGTGACGAAAATGTTCAGCGTTTTTATTTATATGACGGAACAGGATTTGTACGGGCGGGACGAACCCACCATTGACGAAAGTTTCGTCACCATGCTGATGCGCTTGATTTTTTATTTGATTGTACTGCTGCCCGGCTGGCGTTGGGCGGTATGGTGTGTGGTGTGGCTGCTGGCGTGCCGCGTCGCCCGCCGGAACCGCTTGCTGGATTTCTCGCGCTTTGCGCTGTATTTCGGCGCGCTGGGTGCGACTGCCGTGGGATTTTTAGCCAGATGGAGTTTTTACCTGCAATGATTGATCTACATGAAGTGAAATTCGCCTGCCTGGATACGGAAACGACGGGGCTTTCTCCCGCCGCGGGCGGCAAAATATGCGAAGTCGCCGTTTCGGTCAGCCAAAACGGCCAAAAGCTGGAGGAATTTTCCACCCTGCTCAATCCCGGCATACCCATGCATCCCGACGTAGTGGCCATACACGGCATTACCAATGAAATGGTCCGCACCGCGCCCGCGTTTGCGGACGTGCTGCCGCGTCTTTTGGCTTTGCTGGACGGCTGCGTGTTGGTGGCGCATAATGCCGAATTTGACTTGGGCTTCCTGCGCGCGGAAACGGAGGCCTGCGGCCTGCGCCTGCCGGAATACCCGGTGGTGGATACGCTGAAATTGGCGCGCAAGAACGGCCGTTTCCAGCGCAACAATTTGGGCGTCATCGCCGCCGCGCTGGGCATTGATGCGGCGGGTGCGCACCGCGCCATGGCCGATGTGCGCATGACGGAAAAAGTGCTGTATTGCTTTTTAAACGATTTTGCGCGCGGCGGTGTAAACTGTCTGGAAGATTTGCAAAAGTGCCAGTTCAAACGCCACGAAAGCGTGGTGCTGGGGCTGACGCCTCTGGCGTGACGCGCGGGGGAACAGTTTCATATAATATAAAAGACAAAGGCCTCTTGCGGGGCCGGATTAAGGAGAGTTTTATGAAAAAAGTGGTTTTGGTTATTCGTGACGGCTGGGGTGACGCCAAACCCGGCAAATACAACGCCGTCAGCAACGCAAAAACGCCGAACATGGACAAATACTTGGCCGAATGGCCCCATACGCAGATTGAAGCGTCCGGAGAGCAGGTGGGTTTGCCCGCGGGTTATATGGGCTCTTCCGAAGTGGGACATTTGAACATGGGCGCGGGGCGCATTGTGGTGCAGGAACTCAAACGTCTCAAAGACACCATTGAAGACGGCTCCCTTTTTAAATCCGCTCCGTTCACCGCGGCGATAGACAACTGCCTGAAAAACGGCAAAGCCTTGCATTTGATGGGGCTGGTGCAGGATGAAGGCGTACACGCCCACCAAGATCATCTTTTCGCCATTTTGAAATACGCCGCCGAAAAGGGCGTGAAACAGATTTACGTGCATTTCTTTGCCGACGGCCGCGATACGCCGCCGAAATCTTCCGTCGGTTTTATCCGCCAGCTGGAAGAACAAATCAAACAATGCGGCAAAGGACAAATCGCCACGATTCAGGGCCGCTACTATGCCATGGACCGCAGCGAAAACTGGGCGTTGACCGACCAGGCGTATGACTTAATCGTACACGCCCAAGGCGCGCACGCCAACACGGCCGAAGAAGCCGTTTTGACGGATTATGAAACCTTGAAAACGCCGGACGGCGGCCCTATGGTGGACGAATATATTCCTCCCACGGTGTTGGGCGATTACAAAGGCATGGCCGAAAACGACAGCGTGATTTTCTTCAACTTCCGCCAGGACCGCGCCATTCAGCTGACTAAGGCATTTATTGACCCCGCTTATCCGGGCAAAATTCAGCGCGTGCCGTGCGTGTATTGCGGTTTGACCAAATACTACGATTCTTTCCCGTATAACGCCTTGCCGTCTATGACGGACGGCGGCGGTATGGACCATTTGCTTGGCCAGGTAATTTCCGATGCGGGCCTGAAACAGCTGCGCTTGGCTGAGACGCAAAAGTTCAAACACGTCACGTCTTTCTTCAACGGCAAGCAAATTCAGCCGTATGCCGGAGAAGACCGTATTGAAATTAAGGGCCGCTTTGATCCCGCCACCTTTGCCGAACATCCGGAAATGGAAGCTTACCGCGTGGCCGAAGAAGCCGTCAAACAGATCAATACGGACAAATACGACTTTGTCGTCATTAACTTTGCCAACGGCGATATGGTGGGCCACACCGGCAATTTCGCTTCCGTGGTCAAGGCTGTGGAAGTGGTGGACGAATGCGTCGGACAAGTGACGCAGGCGGCTTTGGCCAAAGGCTATGCGGTGATGATTACCGCCGACCACGGCAACGCCGAAGAAATGTGGGATGAAAAAATCAATATGCCCAAAACCGCCCACACCACCAACTTGGTGGATTTCGTCTATGTCAATCCGGACGCGCCGAAAGCCGCCATGGCTCCCTCCGGCAATCTGGGCGACGTGGCCGTGACGGTGCTGGACGTGATGGGCCTGCAAAAGCCGGCGGACATGACGGCCAAAAGCTTGATAGAAAAGTAAGACTCCGCCCTTTAACCCGCTTCCTTTTTGGCATTGCCCGAAAAGGAAGCAAAAAGGCTAGCCGATTGGGAAATATAAAAAATCCGTTTGGCGGCTGTTTTGTAAACTCGCTTTGCTCAAACATACAAAACAGACATATCCGTCAAACGGATTTTTCATAAACATTTCCACTGTTGGCGGATAAAAATATATGGAAAAATACCTTAAAGTCAAAGTGCACGCGGACGAAAAACGGGAAAAAATCCTGGAAAAGTCCGCCGATACGTTTGAAATTTGGGTAAAGGCGCCGGCCGAACAGGGCCGCGCCAACGCCGCCGTTCGCGCCGCTTTGGCCGCGTATTTGGGCGTGGCGGAAAACCGGCTTTCTCTTATCAAAGGCGCCACCAGCCCCGCCAAGATTTTCCTTTTGAGAGCGTAATCTTTCCCCATCTTTTTCCGATGTTTTTAAGAGGGCTTGCATTGTTTTTTTTTTTTGATAAATTTTGCTTATGAACAAAATTTATCAAAAACCCTCCCCCGGCGAGAAAAACACCGGATTTACCCTAATAGAGCTGTTAGTGGTGGTTTTAATCATCGGTATTTTGTCTGCCATTGCATTGCCTCAGTATGAAAAAGCCGTAGAAAAGAGCCGCGCCGCGCAGGCGTTCGTTTTGGCGCGGGCTTTACATTCCGCTCAAGAAGAATATAAAATGGCCAACGGCGAATATACCCGGTATTTTGATGATTTGGCCGTTGGGGGAGACTTGTCTTCTTCCGGTGTGAACCGCTGCGGTTTGAACGCTCCCGATATTCGCTATACCAAAGATTTTGCCATTGCATTGGGAACGAACGGACAATATACCGGTGACGTGGTAGTGGCCCGCAACGACGGAAAATACAAATGTTATGCCATTGGATTTATCCGGGATAAAATACATTGTTCCGAATATCCGGGTGCACACACAGCTTCTTTTTGTTCCAAACAACTGGGAGGGACGCTGTCCTTTTCCACGCCCAATTGGAACCACTACGAATTGCCCTGACGTTTTCTCCCTCCCAATCATGAGGATTTGTCCTGCGTAAAAAATTTTGTTATAATATCCTCAAGGAAAGAATCGCCCGGGCCGCAGGTGAGTCAGCGCCCAAAAGAGATTCAATAAACCCACGCGAGGCGGTAAGTGACGCCTTGTGAGGTTTTTTGTCTGGAAAATCAGAGAAACAAAATAGTATAATAAACCTATGAGAACCTACGAAACTGTAACGATTGTCAAACCGCAGCTGTCCGATTCGGAAGTGGCGGAATTCGTGACCAAAGCCAAAGAATTGGTCGCGAAAAACGGTGGCGAAGTCACCAGCGAAGAAAAATTGGGCAGAAGAAAATTCACCCACGACGTCAACCACGTCCGCGACGGCTTCTACCTCTATTTGAAATTCAAAGCCCAGCCGAATTTCGTGAAAACCTGGGATGACACGATGAAGCTCAACGAAAAAGTGTTGCGCTCCATGGTCATGCTGGCCAACGAAATTAAGGCCAAACCGGCTCCGGTGGCCAAATAAGGCGGCGTTTATGGCAGGCCAAATCAGACTACCGGAACAGAACCAAGTCCTCGTGGCGGGCCGCTTGACGCGTGACCCGAACGTGGCTTTTACCCAGAAAGGGCAGGCGGTGTGCCGCTTTGACGTGGCCGTCAACCGCCGCTATCTGGACCAAGCCTCCAACGAGTGGAAAGACGACACCGTGTTCGTGCCCGTGGTGGTCTGGGGCCAGGCCGCGGAACGCGCCAAAGACCGCTTGAAAAAAGGAACTCCCGTATATGTGGACGGCCGCCTGACCAGCAGCGAATATACCGACAAGACGACGGGCCAAACCCGCCGCTCGCTGCAGATTACGTGCCGCCGTTTGCAAATTCTGGAGAGCGGTTTCGCCTCCGGGTCCGACTATGCCGGCCAGCCGGCCGCCAAGGAAGACGTGCCTTCCGTGGACGTGGATCAACCCGTCATGGAAGACGACGTGCCTTTTTAAACTTTAAACAAATAAGAGGGAAGTTAAAATGTCCGAAGAAATTAAAACCAATGCAGCTCCCGCCGCCGCTCCCGCGGCCGCCAGACCGGAAAGACCGGCCAGACCGTTCATGAAAAAACGCTTTGAAAGCCGCCGCAAGGTGTGCAAAGTCTGCGCCGAAAAAATCGATAACATCGATTACAAAAATTTCCAGTTTGTCAAATCTTTCACCATGGAAAGCGGGAAGATTCTCTCCCGCCGCATCACCGGCACCTGCGCCAAACACCAGCGCCAGATCACCAAAGCCGTCAAACGCGACCGCAACCTGGCCATCTTGCCGTATTCGTTGCCGAAGAAATAAGTGTTAGGGAGAATTTGAAATGAAAGTCATCTTGAGAGAAAACGTAAAGAACCTGGGCATGGCCGGCGACATCGTGGAAGTGAAGACCGGATACGCCAGAAACTTTTTGGTGCCTCAGAACTTGGCGGAAATCGCCACGCCGGGCGCCGTGAAAAATTGGCAGTTGGGCGCCGAACGCCGCGCCAAAAAAATTGAAGCCGAACTGAAAGAAGCCCGTGCCGTGGCCGAAAAGCTGCAAGGCGTCGTGCTTCCGTTCACCAAAACCGTCAACAGCGACGGCGTGGTGTTCGGCTCCGTCAACAAAGCCGATATTTTCAAAGCTTTGACCGCTTTGGGCCACAACATCACCAAAGATAATATTGAGCTGAACATGCCCGTCAAAGCGTTGGGTGAAACGGAAGTGGGCATTTATTTGAAACCCACCGTCACGGCCAAAATCAAAGTGAAAATTGAAGCCTTGACCGAAGTGGAACCCAAAATCGCCGACGCGAAAGAAGAAACGGCGGAAGCCAAATAAGGCTTTGCCGCATTGGAACCTCACAGGTTCTCTGATTATCCGCTCCGCACAGTTTGCGCTGTGCGGAGTTTTTATTTTTTATGATGTGCCTTGGTTTTGTATATCTCTGTAAGTGATGCTTGAATGCTTTTCTCGTGGCGGTAAATCATTATATCGGGACTTGGTTGTCCCGGCTGCTTTTTGTCATCGCCTAAAAAGCAGTCAAAAGGCTGTCCAGCCGGAAAATAAAAACGTATCCGAAAAGGGATATTTTTCAAACTCGCTTTGCTCAAACATGAAAAATATTTCTTCCCTTTTCGGATATGTTTTTAAACATTTTCATGGCTGACGTTTAAGGCACATAAGAAGGCCTCTTTTTGTTGTTTATCCCGCCTTTCGGCCCGTCTATAAAATCCGTTTCGTGCGGGAATACGCATTTTATTGTTTGAACGGA
>CAMGSK010000058.1 GCA_946061795.1 uncultured Elusimicrobium sp. | reverse complement strand
GGCCCCATGCTTGGAGTATGCCATGTAATCTGGAGAGTTTTTTCTGCCGGAAAGAGGGGAAGAAAATTACCCGCTTCTTTTTATTTTTTTTCTTCCGGCTGCAATTGCGTCCCCGGGAAATAATGGAATAAAATTTCCCGGTAATCCTGTCCCGCTTCCGCCCGTCCGGCCGCTCCGGTTTGACAAAAACCCACGCCGTGCCCCCAGCCTCCGCCGTAGAAAAGGAAATTTTTCAGTTTGCGATCTTCGTAATTCGGAACTACGATAAAATAACTGCTTCGCAGCATTCCCGGCCCCAGATTACCGCGGATGGCGTTTTCTTTGTTTAAGACAACGGACCCCTTGGTTCCTTTGACCAGTATTTTGCTGACATAGCCGGATTTGCCGCGCTTTTGGGGAATAATGGAAACAATGGCACCGATGTCTTTGCGCTGGCGGCGGATGATTTGCCGCAAATCGCTCTCTTCCACCACGCGCGCCCAGCGGTAAGCGGCGCGGCTGACGTGTTTGTCGTAGCGGCTGAACGCTTCCTGCGGGTGCTGAAGCAGATTTTTGAATTGGTAAGGCTGCAGAGAAGAGAAATCAAACTCTTTATAATCCGATACGGGAATCAAATACGGCGTCTCAAACCAGCCGGCTTCTTTGGCGCTTTGGGTAAATCCGCCCGCATTGGCGGAAAATACACCTTCCACGGGTTTTCCGCGGAAAGTCAAAGTTTGGCCCATGGTGGATTCTACGGCCGCGTTGCCCGTTTCGCTTTCCGCGCTGACGCCCCCGTAAACTTGGCAGTTTTGCGTATCGCACAAATCGTAGCCGTAGGCTTTGTGTTTGCCTAGATGTTTCATGGCGTAGGTGCGCGCCAAAACGGCTTGTGCGCGCAGGGCGTTCATGGGGAATTTGGGGGGCATTTCCGAAGACATGACGCCCATGAGGTATTCTTCTATATTCACCACGTTGACAGGCAGCAGCGTGTTGCGTTTTTTATCGTGGATGATTTCCAGCTTCCCCCGGTATTCTTTGTCATCCACGCTGGCCCAGGTCATCCCCGCGCCGCTCATCACTTTTTTAATCAAAATGGTCGCTCCTTCTTGGGATGAGGCCGCTTTGGGCGTGATGACCGCCGCCCCGGAAAAAGGATAACGCCGCCCGCGCGGGGAAATCAGCGCGGCTTTGCCGTTTTTCAGTTCCGCCCGCCACGTTTGCTTGGCCTGCCCGATAGCCAGCGTTTTGCCGCTGTTTTTATCCGTAATACGGAAAGGGTGGGAGGGGATAAAGACCAATTCCGTCCTTGCCGAAGGTTTGCCGGAGGCGGTGGCTCCCAGCGCCACCCGCACTTGTTTAAGCGGTGCGTCCAGGCTGACGACGGGTTTGACGAAGGTGTGCAGACGGCGTTCTTTGCGCGGTTCCAGTTCCTTTTCTTTTTTGGTCAGTTTCGGCCGCAGACGGTCCAACGCCGCCTGGTAGGCTTGCGTTTTGGGACTGGCGGAGCGCAGAATGCGGTACTGGCGGTAAGATTCATTGTATTGTTTGTCTTTTTCCAATGCGGCGGCATAGTGGGAACGCGCTTCGGTAAACTGGTGATCATAGTTGACGGCTTTGGAAAAAGCCTGAGCCGCCAGGTCCCATGCTTTTTCCTGCTCATACATGCGGCCCAACAGATAGTTGGAAAGAGATACGTGGTGGAAGCCCGCCGCAGCGCGTTTTAAGTTTTGTTTGGCCAGTTCCGTTTCTCCCATACCGCGCTGGGCGCGGGCGAGATGAATGAGAATAAATTCGGAGCGTTCTCCGCCGCCTTCCAGCAAAGAAAAAAACTTTTCCGCGTTTTCATATTGTCCGTCCGCCAAATAGGCTTCGGCGGTAAATTCCGTCACGTCGGCGTCCTGCGAGTAGCGTACGTAAGCGGCGGTCATGACGTCCACGGCCAGTTTGGGGTTGCCCTGTTCCAGCGCGATAAACGCCGCGTTTAAGAAAGCGTCTTTTTCCGCGGAGGTTTTGGAAATGTCCAAATATTGTTGCAGGGCTTTCTCGGGCTCTCCGGAGAAATAAGTTTCCGCCGCCTCCCGCAAAGGAAGCGTTTGCGGCGTTTGCGCCGCAAGCGTCAGAGAGCAAAAGAGAAGCAAGAGGGGGAGGAATTTCTTCATATTTACTATAATTATATCAATATGACGGCACAAATACCCAATTGGTTGAAAGAAATGGTGGGCCGCAACAAGGCGGCTTTGCGTACGGACCGCGCCGTAAACGCCCAACGGGGGCTGGACAACCGCGCGCTGCATACCGTATGTGTGGAGGCGCGCTGTCCCAACCGGGGCGAATGCTTTAATTGCGGGGACGCCACATTTATGATTTTGGGCGGTATTTGCACGCGCGGCTGTAAATTCTGCGCGGTGACGAAGCAAAAACCGCTTCCGCCCGATGACAACGAACCCCTTCAAACGGCCCGCGCCGTGCAGGAATGGGGCATACGTTATGCGGTGCTCACTTCTCCCACCCGGGACGATTTGCCGGACGGAGGAGCCGGGCATTTTGCGCGTGTAATGCAAGCCATTCGTTCGTTAAACCCGCAGACGTTATTAGAGCCGCTGGTACCGGATTTCCGCGGGAGAAAAGAAGATTTGGAAACGGTGCTGGCCGCCGGTCCGGCCGTATTGGCTCACAATATAGAAACGGTGCCCCAGCTTTACGCGGGGGTGCGCGTGGGGGCGGATTACCGCCGGTCGTTGGATTTGCTGGCGCATTCCAAAAAGGTTGCGGCGGAAGTGTTTACCAAATCCGGCATTATGCTGGGTTTGGGGGAAACGCGGGAGCAAATCAAATCTACGCTGAAGGATTTGCGCTCGGTGGGAGTGGATTTGCTGACCGTTGGGCAATATTTGGCTCCGTCCAAACTTCATCATCCCGTCCTGCGCTATCCGGAGCCGGACGAATATGAGATGTGGAAAGATTACGCCTTATCCATCGGCTTTTCGGGCGCGGCGTGCGGCCCGTTGGTGCGCAGCAGCTACCGCGCCGGCGCGCTTTACCGCCAGGCCCGGCTGGAACGCCGTATAGCGAAAAATATCGGGAAACAAGTATAATATAAATATATGAGATTGTGGCTTGTTTTGTGGATGTCCGTTTTCTTTTTCGCCTGCGCGGGTAATCCTCCCGTGTGGTGGAATCCGTCCGGCGCATACACGGAGAGAGAAGTTTCTTCTCCTTCCGTTGCCCGTCCGACGCCTTCCATATCCGGCGCGGCGACGCCGGAAGAAGAAGAGCCTTTCGCTGCGGAAATATTGCTTGATCCGTCGGATGAAAAGGTGGAAGAGTTGCTTCTTTCTCCCGTTTCCGGAGAAATATTCGCAGAGGAAAAGCCCGCCGCACAGCCGGAACCAGCGTCCCTTGCCCAAGAAGAATCTGCCGTTTCGGCCGGGGAAGCCGCTCCGTCCGTTCCCGCAGAGGAAGAACGTTTACCCGAGGACGGCTCCCTTCCTCCGCCAAGTGTATTGGAATGATTTTCTAAGGAATGAAAGCCCCGCTTCGGCGGGGTTTTTTGCAGCGCCGGAAACCAGAGACGGGTATTTTCTGCGCACAGGCATTCTTTTCCTCCATCTGTTTTCTTTCCGACAATAAAAAGACCCCCCGATATCCCATCGAGGGGTCACTCCTTTTCGTTCATTTACCTTTCCTTTTTAAGTCAGGGGGACGATTTATCCTGCAGGGCCATCCCTCACGGTGCCTCCGCTTCGGCCGAACCAAATACATCAACCTCCGCTTACGGCGCTTCTCCCCGCGCAGACCAACATCCCGCCGCCACTGCGGCCGACCGCCTAACACGAAGACACTTGACGGTCAAACGCCGACGACAAAACATCCCGTCTTGCGCTCTCCGGCCCGGCTCACACATCCGCACGCGGCCGAAGCCGAACCTACGACGAACCCGCCTCTTCAGCGGCGCCCGCCCCGGGAGAATACTTCCCGGCCCTGCCCGACATCCCGCCTGGGACTGTCTTACACACAGTATAAGCGATTTGGCGGAAATGTCAAGGGGTAAAATAAAAAATATTTTTTTGACGTATTTTGTCGTCGGGAAGGAGGGGGCTTGACGCATTTTTTTGATATACTTTATAATCGAGTGAAGATAATGCCGTTTGTGTGATGACCGCTTGGGAGGAAACATGAAACGAGGGTTTACATTAATAGAACTGTTGGTCGTAGTATTAATTATAGGCATTTTGGCGGCGGTGGCGGTGCCCCAATACCAAAAAGCGGTGATAAAAAGCCGTATGGTCCGTTTATTGCCACTGGGCCGCTCGCTGCAAATGGCCGCCATGGAAGCCTCGCTCCAACGCGGCGAAGATGAAATGTTGTCGTTTACGGATTTGGATGTGACGTTTCCCGCCGGGTGGCGGGTGGACGGTTGGTCGGCCTCCCCAGAAGAAGACGGGGCGGCCTGTTCTTCCGTTTTTATCATGAACGGCGAGCATATTCTGCTGTCGTGGGCTCACGATGACCCGGTATCTTGTTCATATCCGCTTATATCCTTTACGTTTAGGGGAGAGGAATCGGGCCAAGTCGCTTGTTATCAAACAGGCAAAGATTCCAAAGGAATGTGCCCCGGAGGAATGGATCTGAGAGGGAGTCTGCTCTCTTGTGAAGAAGACCCGGAGGACTGCCATATGTGTGAGCGTTGGGATTGTACGGAGAACGAAAACGGCGGGGAAACCTGCTTCTGTGAAGAATGGTCCTAAAAATGTCATATGGAAATTGGATGTGATATGCAAAATCCCCGTATGCTTGTTTGCATACGGGGAATCATTTTGTCCGAAATCCGCGGATTTACAGTTTGCTGATGTCCGCTGCTCCTTGCGTCAATACGGCGCGTACCCGCGTTAAGAGTGCAAGGCGGTTTTGGCGCACGGATTTTTCTTCGGCGTTGACCATGACGTCGGTAAAAAATTTGGCCAGCGGCGCGGCAAAAGACGCAAACGTTTCCAGCGTTGCGCGGCAGTCCTTCTCACTCAGCCGCTGCGGCATGGCGCGTAAAACATCTTCGGCTTTTTTCACGGCGCAGTACAGCTCTTTTTCCGCCGGAAGCTCCAAAAGTTCTTCTTTTACGTTTCCGTCGGACGGATCGGCTTTTTTCAAGATGTTGCAGGTGCGTTTGGCCGCTTCCGCCGCGGCGGCGAAAGCTTCGCCTGTCCGTTCCTGCTCCAAGACGCCGATGAGCGTTTGCGCGTCTTTTAGCGGCATGTCATACCAATGATTGACGGCGTTCAAAGAGGCCGCCTGATAACCGCGCTGTTCCAGCAAAAGCGCCACGCGCTGGAAGAAGAAGTTTTTCAGTTCCTCTTCGGCTTTTTGCGTGTCTTTCCCCGCATACAGAGAAAAAGATTTCTGCAGCAGTTCTTTCAAAGAAACGTCCAGCTCATTTTCCAGCAAAATTCTCGCCGCGCCGAACGCTTGGCGGCGCAGGGCGAAGGGGTCTTCGCTTCCCGTCGGAATTTGCCCGATGAGGAAGTTGCCGGCCAGCGTATCCGTCTTGCCGGCCAAAGAGGTCAGCGCTCCCGCGTCGGTGCGGGGCAGCTGGGAGTTGGAAGAGAGCGGCCAATAGAACTCCGCCATGGCTTCTCCTTCTTCCGGGTGGCCTTCCAATGCGGCGTAGCGGCCGCCCATATAGCCCTGCAATTCAGGAAATTCATATACCACGCTGCTGGCCAAATCCGCATAGGCGTATCCGGCGGCGTAGGTGACGCTGTCTTTGACGGCGTCGCGGTGTAGGCGGTCGCACAGCCACATGGCCAGCTCCCGCGTGCGGTCGGATTTTTCCAGCAAATTGCCCAAACCTTCCAAGAACGTTCTTTCGGCCAGTTTGTTTTTAAAGTGGTCGAGTCCTTCTTTTTTGTCATTTTCATAGAAGAACACCGCATCGGAGAGGCGGGCGGACATCACTTTTTTAAATCCGTCGCGCACTTCCGGCTGGTTGGCCGACACCCCGTCGCGCACCGCGATGAAATAGGGCTGAATGTCGCTGGAGCCGTCCACCACCGGGAACATTTTCAGCTGCGTTTTTAATACCGTAGTGATGAGTTCTTTGGGGAGGGTGAGAAATTTTAAGTTAAAATCTCCGCCCACGGCCACCGGGTGCTCCGTGAAATAGACGGTTTCTTCCACCAAATCCTGGTCCAGATCCGCATGGTATCCGCGGGCCTTGGCTTCGGCCATGACGCCGCGCAAAAGGACTTCCCGGCGTTCTTCCGGCAGCACCAAAATGGGCTGGGGCTGGGATTTTAAGAGATCCACGTAGTAGGCTTTGTCGGCTTTTTCCACGCGGATAGGTTTGCGTCCGAAAGAAGTGATGGGGTACGTGAAGCGGTTGGATTTTACGCCCGCCACTTCAAACGGCACGATTTTCGCGCCGTACAAGCCGATCAGGCTGCGTATGGGCCGTCCCCATTTGAGGCCGCTTTCTTCCCACACCATGTTTTTGGCAAATTCCAGTCCCGTCACCAGCCGCGTAAAGATTTCCGGCAGCAATTTGGCCGTTTTTTCTCCTTTGATGTTGAGTTCGGCGAAGATAAAGGGGCCTTTATCCGTGTCTTTTACGACCAGCTTCTCGGGCTTCAGACCGTTTTTTTGTGCAAAACCGGCGCTTTGAGGGGTAAAGTTCCCCTGCGCGTCTTTGAGCAGTTTGGCCGGGGGGCCTTTGACTTCTTTTTGCACATCGGCCGATTTTTCCGCGATTCCTTCAATAATCAAACACAAACGGCGGAACGTACCGAAGGACTGGACGTTTTCGTACGTCACGCGTTTTTCGGCCAGCAGTTCTTTGGCCAAGGTTTCCATTTGGTTTAAAGCGGGTTTGACAAAGCGCGAAGGTAGATGTTCGCAGCCGATTTCTAAAAACGCGTTCATTGGGCGGCCTCCTCTTTCTTTTCTTCTTTGGGCTCTACGCTTTCCACATACACCTTGGCACAGGCTTTGGCCAGGTTGCGGATTTTGGTGATGATGTTGGTGCGGTCGGATACGGAAATGGCTCCGCGCGCTTCCAGCATGTTGAAATAGTGTGACACGCGCATGGCGCACTCATAAGCGGGCAAATAAAGGCCTTTTTTGCACAGGGCGTGGCATTCTTCTTCCGCTTCCTGAATATAGCGGCGCAGGTGCTCCACGTTGGACTCTTCGAAATAATAATGGGAGAATTGCCGTTCGTTTTCGTAATGCACGTCGCGGTAGGTGACTTGGTCGTTCCAGCGGATGTCAAAAACGTTGTCCACTTTTTGGCAGTACATCGCAATGCGTTCCAGCCCGTAGGTGATTTCCACGGTAATGGGGTTTAAACTGTAGCCGGCCATATTTTGGAAATACGTAAACTGCGTAATCTCCATGCCGTCCAGCCAAATTTCCCAGCCTACGCCGGAAGCGCCCAGGGTGGGGGACTGCCAATCATCCTCGATAAAGCGCACGTCGTGCTCTTTGGGGTCCAATCCGATGGCTTTTAAAGAATTGAGGTAAATTTCCTGAATGTTGGCCGGGGCGGGTTTCATGATGACCTGGTATTGGTAGTATTTGCCCAGGCGGTTGGGGTTTTCGCCGTAGCGGCCGTCGGCGGGACGGCGGCAGGGTTCCACGTATGCGCGGTTGACGGGCGTTTTAGTCAGCGCGCCCAGCACGGTGGCGGGGTTAAAGGTGCCCGCGCCTTTTTCCATATCATAAGGCTGCACGAGAATACAGCCTTGTTTCTTCCAGTATTCATTGAGGGAAGAGATAATGTCTTGAAAGTTTTTTCCGTATTTCATATATACAATTATACAAAACTATCCCGCACCCGGCGGAGGTGCCCCGGGTTTTATTTTGCTACAATAAACATATGATTACCACGGTTATTTTTGACATGGACGGACTGATATTCAGCACCGAGCCGCTTTATTTCCAATGCTACCAGGCCGCCGCAAAGCCCATGGGGCTGGATTTTACGTTTGAACTGTTTGAAACGTGCATCGGCATGAGCGTGGAGGATTCCCGCCCGTTGATGAAGAATTATTTCGGACGGGACGTGGATGTGGAAGCTTTGCATGCGCAGTGCTGCCGTAATTTTGAAGAATATATGGCCCAAAACGTCATTCCTTTTCGTCCCTGCGCCAAAGAAACCATTGAATATTTTTATAACCGGGGCATGAAGCTGGGGCTTGCCACTTCTAACATCAGCCGTTGGGTGGACAAACTGTTGGATAAGGCGGATTTGCGTAAATATTTTTCTTCCGTGCTGACTTCCGACCATGTATCCAAACCCAAGCCGGACCCGGAAGTATATCTGCGCACCGCCCAAAACTTGGGTGCGGACGTACGTGAGTGTCTGGCGTTTGACGACTCTCCCGCCGGGGCCACCGCCGCTATTTCCGCCGGAATACGCACCGTCGTGGTGCCGGACTTGAAACAGCCCACATCTTTTGTGCGCGCGCATGCGTTTGCCGTTTATTCGTCTTTATGTGAGATCTATCCGGATATGGATAAACTGCTGTCGTAGCGGTTGGTTTCTCCTCTTTACGAAAAACGCCCCGCACCTAAGTGCAGGGCGTTTTGTATATCAGTTAAAATGCTATTTCCAGCTGATATCAATGCGTCTTTGGGTCATGTCCGGGCTGACGTAGATCAGCAGTTTTACTTTATCGTTGACGTCCAAACTGACACCGTCGTAATTGTAAGGTTTCACCACCACTTCTTTATAGGAATAGCGGGGGGTATTTTCGCTGTTGGTGCCTTTAAAGATTTTTTCCAACTCCGCCATCGTGGCGTTGTCCAAACGGGTCAGGTCCAGCCCGTGATACAATACATACTGAGGAAAGACCCAAACGTTGGCATCAATTAACTCTTG
>CAMGSK010000057.1 GCA_946061795.1 uncultured Elusimicrobium sp. | reverse complement strand
CTGTGCGGCACGGGAACCGCGGATAAAAAACAAGTACAGCGCATGGTACAGCTGACTTTGAACCTGGATAAAAAACCGGAGCCGGACGACGTGGCGGACGCGGTGGCCATCGCCATTTGTCATCAGAAAACGGCGCCGCTGGCGCGGCAAATCAATTTGCAAACCGCCTTTTTAGAAAAACTAAAAGCCGCCAAAGCGCAGCAACTTAAAAAATTTCCAAAATGAAACTTCCCGGCATTAAACCGGAACGCTCAAAAATCATAAAAAAAGAGCGGCACAACAGGCCGCTCTTTTTTCATTTAAAATCACGTTTGCTCACAGCGGAATGGTCAGCATTTCCGGCCGGACCAGATAGCATAAATTTATCAATGCGCCCGCACTGAGAAACGGCCCGAACGGAATGGCGTCTCCTTTGCCCTTTCCTTTAAAAATCATCAAAAATACGGAATATACCAATCCCAATACGGAAGCGAAAATGATGGTGGTGATAACTCCTTCCCACCCCACCACTGCGCCGATGCCGCCCATAAGCTTTACGTCACCGCCGCCCATGGCTTCCTTCCGAAACAAAACAAAGCCCAACAAGGCCACCGCCAGGGTGCCAAAGAATCCGACTCCGGCCCCCAGCAAGCCTTGCAAAAAGCGGCTCCACCCGTTTCCGTCAAAATTCGGATTCAGCCAAGCAAACGCCAGCCCCAGCACTATGAGTCCTAACGAAAAACGGTCCGGAATAATCATCAAATGCAAATCAATAACGGACAAAATAATCAAAGAGTACAACGCGGTCAGGCCCACCGCCGTCCACGCCGTCAGCCCCCAGCGCCACACGAATAAAACCGTCAAGGCGCCCGTCAGCAGCTCCACAATGGGATATTGGCAGGAAATGGGCGCTTTGCAACGGCGGCACTTTCCCCAAAGGATAAGATAGCTGAGCACGGGGATATTGTCATAAAACTTAATGCGCGCGCCGCATTTAGGACAAAAAGAAGGCGGCCACACGATGGATTTTTCGGCAGGAATGCGATAAATGCACACGTTCAAAAAGCTTCCTATAATCAAGCCGAACAAAGCGGAAAAAAATAAAATAAAGCTTTCCATACAAACTCCTTAATGCGTAAAAAAACCTCCGCCCCGCAGAGGGACGGAGGCCGTAAAACCTTAATGCGTATGCCAGGCTTTGCCGTAGCTGTCTTCTTGGTCGGTATTGACGAATACGTCCCCGAAACGCGGGTCGGCGGGGTCACTGACGTAAGCCCAGCCGCCGGTCTTGGTAAACGCTTCTTCATACGAGCCCGCGCTGACTTTGTTGCTGGGTTTAAAGCCGGGCACGTCCGCTTTCGGAAGGGCCTCAATATATTTCGGCACCAGAGAAGTCAAGTCATCCGTCGGATATTCTCCCTGGTTTTCCCCGTAATACGCCGCGATGGCGTTGCGCAAACGCACCAGCTGGTGCTTGGTGGCGCCTTCGCGCGCTTTATGCACCAAAGAAACAAACTTCGGCGCGGTAAAAGCAAGCAGCACGGCAAAGACGATGACGCTGACCAAGATTTCCACAACGGTAAAACCTTTTTTCATACAGGCACCTATTTTAAGTTCATCGCCACCAGCGCAAACACTTTGGCGTCGCCCAACGTATTTTTAATGCTGGAATATTCGTTGGGCTGGTGCATGGTTTCGTCCAATTTGGAGTACACCACGGCGGGATAGCCCGCGTTGCGCAGGAAGGAAGACACCGTTCCTCCGCCCACACCCTGCACTTTGGGCTGGTTGCGGTAAACGGCCTTGACTGCCGCGGCCAGAGTTTTGACGATGGCGGCGTTCTTGTCCGTCGGTTTGGAGGCTTCGGAAATGATGACCTCAATACGGATTTTGACTTTAAACTTTTTCTCAATCGTTTTCGCCGTTTTCGTCACCGCATCAATGACCTGTTTGTTGGTATAGCAGGGAAGCACGCGGCAGTCCAAATAAAACACGTCGCTGCCCGGGATGGTGTTGACGTTGGGGACGTTGGCTTCGCGTTTGGTCGGCTCAAAAACGCTGTAAGGCACGTCAAAAAGGCGGTCTTTTTTCGGGAACGTTTTATACAATTCGCGCAGCGCCACCACCAAATAGCTGGCCGCCACAAAAGCATTGTTGCCGTTCTGCGGGGTGGACGCGTGCGTTTGCTTGCCCGACGTGGTGATTTTCAGCCACAGCATGTTTTTCTCCGCGATTTCCACCATATCGCCTTTGGCGTTTCCGCCGTCGGGCACGATAAATTCGTCTTCTTTGCCGAAGATGTTGGCGTGTTTTTTCAAAATGGCGCCGATGCCGTATTCGCTGCCCACTTCTTCGTCGGCATTAAGCAGCAAAGCATAATTGACGGGCGGGCGGACGCCGGCGTCCATCATGGCTTTAACGGCCAACAGTCCCGACACCAATCCCTGCTGGTTGTCTTCCACGCCGCGGCCGTAGATTTTATCGCCCTTCACAACCACTTTATAAGGGTCCGTTTTCCACAGTTTTAAATCTCCCGGCGGCACTACGTCCATATGAGCCATCACCCACAGCGTTTTTTTGCGGTTCTCCCCGTAATATTTGGCGATAATATTGGGGCGGACTCCGGTCGGCGATTTGGAATCTTTCACGTCCACTACTTTAATCTCGTCAAATTTCATGGCTTTCAGCGCGCTGAGCAGCACTTCGGCCTTGGCCGACTCTCCCAATCCGCCTTCCGTATGCGGCGTGACGGCCGGGCAGGCGGTCATCTTGGTCTGCAGGTCAATGACAAAATCTTTGTATCCGTCTATTTTTTTAAACAACTCTTTCGCTTCGTTCATTATCTGTTCCCCCTAAATGGGATTTTGAATATCAATAAATTCCGTTTCCACGCCGAACTCCTTGCGCGTCAAATCCATCAGCGCCAATACGCCCGGTTTTTCAGAATTATAATGCCCCAACGCCAGGCAATTTATTTTGCCCTCGCGGCAGAGCTCCTGCGCGGGTTCGTCCAAAGAGCCCGTCACAAACAAATCCAGCTTTTCGTTTATCGCGTCCGTCAGCATGCTCCAGCCGCCTCCGCTGACCGCGCCCACCGTGCAAACTTCTTTGGGGCCGTACGGCAGCGCAAAGGCTTTGGCCGAGCAAAAACGCTCCAGTTTTCCCGCGGCGGCGCGCAAAGAAACGGCGCGTATTTCCCCGCAAAAACCGATTGTCTGCCCGTGGTAAACACCGAACGGACGGACGTTCTTCGCGCCCAAAGCCTGCAACAGCAGCGCATTGTGCCCGATGAGCGGATGTTTGTCCAACGGCAAATGATAGCCCAGCAGACTGATTTGGTTTTGCAACAAAAACGCCACCCGGCGGCCGAAAAGACCCGTCAGCGGCTGTTCTTTGCCCCACAACAAACCGTGGTGCACCACAATCATATCCGCCCCGGCGGCTTTGGCGCGTTTGAACAGCTCCAATCCGGCCGATACGCCGAATACGATTTTGCGCACCCGAGCGCGGCCTTCCGCCTGCAAGCCGTTTAAGCTGGCGTCCGGAATTTCGGCGCTGTGCAAATATTCATTTAAAAAAGAAACGACGTCCTCGCGCGTGACCATAAATTTATGTTATCATTTTTATACTATGAAAAGAATGTTTTTTTGGGCGGCGGCGCCGTTTTTGGGCGCCGCGTTTGTATGTGCGCAGGGTTTGCCTGTGGCTCCGTATCTGCCCGCCCAAGACGCTCTTCACACGCAAAACGCTCCCGTCACCGTGCAATTTCCGCAGGAAAACATGACAGTGGCCGCCGGAGCGAAAAACGTGTACCTTTTTGGGAAGCTCCGCCTGAAAAACGCCGCACTGGAAATTAACGGGCAAAACGTGCCCGTCCACAAAAACGGCGCGTTTATCGCCTATCTGCCGGTAGAACAGGGAGAATTTGCTTTTGTGCTGACCGCACGCACGGAAGAAGGCGTTTATCAGGCGGTGCGCCACATCACCGTGCCCGGCGAACCGATTAAAAATTTTGAGCAAAAAGCCCGTTTTGATTCCGAAGAAATTTATCCTTCTTCCCCGGTGTGGGTGCTGCCGGGGGACGTGCTGAACCTTTTTGCCAGAGGCACTCCCGGGGCCGAAGTAAAGGCGGAACTGCACGGTCTCAAAGGCGGGAAAAACGTTCCCATGAAAGAAGACCTGCGCACGCCGGGAATGTACCGCGCTAAATATTTGGTGCGCGAAGACGAAAAACCCCGCACCGCCAAAGTGACGTATCGTTTGCGCGATCCCAAAACAAAAACCAAAGCCGATATTTCGGCCAAAGAACGCATAAAAATATTGAACCCGGAAGAACCGCTTCCCGCGGCCATACAGGAACCCGGCGTCAAACTGCGGCAAATGGCCGTGCGGCAAGGCAGTTTGTATCCGTATTACCGCGCTTTCGGAGAAACCCTGGTCAACGGACGGGACAACGGATTATACCGCCTGCATTTGGCCGAAGGAGAAAACGCCTGGCTGGAAGAAAGAAAACTCAAACTTTTTTCTCCGTCTTCCTATCAAGATAACGCGCTGTATGCTCTGAGCGCGCTGGCGGAGGAACCCCGCACCGTCATACGCTGGCGCGGTCGCAAACAAGTTCCCGTTTCCGTACACGAATTTAACAACCGCCTGGAGGTGGCGTTCTACCATACGCCCGTGTTTGAAGAAAACTTCAGCATAGACGCCACCAGTCCCGTGCTGGACCGGACGGAGTGGACGCAAGACTCCAACGGCGTCGTCCGATTTATTTTATACCTGAAAGATGCACGCCAACTGTGGGGGCACGCTTACCGCTATGAAGGAAATGATTTCATCCTGGAGTTGAAACACCGTCCGCAAATCACGCCCTCCAAAGACAAACCGCTGGCCGGGGCGCGCATTTTGCTTGACGCCGGGCACAGCCCCCGGCGCAAACCGCCCTACGACGGCTTGGTCAGTCCTTCCGGCGTGTTGGAATACGAAGCCAACCTGGCTTTGGCCGAAACCCTAAAACCCAAACTGGAAGCGGCCGGCGCGGCCGTCATCATGACCCGGCAGGGGCAAAATCACATGACGCTGCCGGAGCGTTATGCGGCCGCTTTGCAAAACAACGCCCATATTTTTGTCAGTCTGCACCACAACGCTTTGCCGGAAACGGCCAATCCGCTGGCCGCTCCGCGCGGATACTCCGTTTATTACACGTATCCGCACAGTTTTGCTCTGGCGGAGAGCATTTACCAATCTTTTAACAAACGCATTCCCCTGCCGGACAACGGCTTAATCGCCAACGACGTATTGTTTATTCCCCGCATTCCCGAAATGCCCAGCGTGTTGGTGGAAAACGCTTATATGATTTTGCCGGAACAGGAAGAACTGGTCATGAGCAACAAGGGCAGGGAAACGTTTGCCGACGCGCTTTACCGCGGAATTTTGCGTTTTTACGGCGCAGACGAGCCGGCGGCGCCCAAACGCGCCAAGAAACAAAACAAAAAACGGCGATAATCCGGCGGCGGAAAAAGCGGAAAGAACAAGCCTTTCAATTATGATAGAATAGAAATAATGGCTAAAAAATCCAACTCCATTCACCGTTTCTTAAGCGACCGCGTGGACATCATCATTATGCCGCGCGCGGGCGCGGCCAGGAAATGGAAGCTTTCGGGCTTGACCCTGCTGCTGCTGGCCGCCGCGTGGCTGGGGCTGACGCTGGGAGCCCTCTGGCTGTGGAGCAAAGCGTACGATTATCATCTGACCCGCGCGGACAACAAGCTCATGCGGGTAAAAATGCAGCTCATTTCCGACGAATTGGAACGCGGACGCAAATATCTGACTTTAACCCAAACCACGGAAAAGCAAATGCGCCAGATGCTGGGAATGCCGGGCGGCAAGTTCATCAATCTGCCCAAAGGCTTGCAGGAAAAAGCCCGCAAAGAAGACGAGCGTGCGCAAAAACTTTTCGGTTCGGACTTAAAAGATTTTGATACGGAAGAATTTGAAAAATACGTCAACGATATGCAAGATGCGGCGGAAGAAAGACTGGCGTCATTCCAGGAAATCGCCTGGTATTACGCCAACCGCAGGGAAGGGCTGAACTCCACCCCCTCCATACGTCCGTCCACCGCGCGTATCAGCTCCGGTTTCGGCTACCGCAAAGATCCGTTCGGCAAGCCTATCGGCAAAATGCACAACGGGCTGGATTTTGCCGGGAAACCAGACAGTTCCATCTTCGCCACCGCCGACGGCGTAGTGCGCCATACCGGCTGGGTAAACGGATACGGTCAGGCGGTGCTAATCGACCACGGATTTGGCTATTCCACGTTGTACGCCCACACCACGGGCATTAAGGTGCACCCGGGCGACGTGGTAAAACGCGGGCAGCAAATCGCTTTTATGGGCACGACGGGCCGCAGTACGGGCACGCATCTGCATTACGAAGTGTGGAAAGACGGACGTCCCGTCAATCCGCGCGATTACTTTAAATAAAGTTCGGGAGGAAGTATGGCGTTTTTGAAAAAAGATTCTGACTTTGCGTCCGGAGAACATTTCTCCATCGTCAGCACGGAATGTTATTTCCAGGGCACGCTGAGCGTGCAGGGCTCCTTGCGCGTGGACGGCAAGCTGGAAGGCTCCGTGGACAACGCGCGCCAAGTCATCGTTGGAGAAGAAGGAAAAATTACCGGCGACGTGACGGCGCAAAACGTGGTGTGCGCCGGAGAAATAGAAGGCAACGTCTGCGCGGAAATGGTGGAAGTCCTTTCCAAAGCTTCCGTCAAAGGCGACATACGCGCCAAAAAAATGATTGTGGAAGAAGGCGGACGCATTGAAGGGCTGTGCAACATCGGCAACGCGCTGGAAAGCGAAACCGAGGAAACGGAAAAATAATCTTTATTCACAAGGAGGCCGACGGGCCATGATATCCTTTTTAATCAAGTACAAAAAAATTATTCTCATCATCACGCTGGCCTTTTTTATCGGCAGCATCGCCTACATCGGGCTGGATTCATACCGCCGCGGACACTTCAGCAACAACGTTGCGATGGTGGGCAACACGCCCATTACGTACCGCAACTTGTACAAAGCCACGGAGGCGCAGGCCCAAGTGCTGCGCAACAACGGGGTGGATTTGGACGAGAACCTTTCCAAAGCCCTGCGCCAGCAGGCGCTGAGCGCGCTCATCAGCGAAGAAGTGCTCAACCAGGCCGCCAAAGAATCCGGCATGGCCGTATCAGACTATGAAGTGGCGTGGGATATCCGTTTCTCCCCCCAGTTCAACCAAGACGGCCAATTCAACAAAACCGCTTACGAATACATCGTACGCCGGCAGCTGGGCGTATCGCCCGCGGAATTTGAAGAGCAAATCCGCCGCAGCAAACTGGCGGACCGCTTCCGCATGGGATTGTATTCTTTCTATAAACTCACGCCGGAAGAAACCCGCTTCGCCTACCGCACGCAGCACGGCAACATGAAAAATTTTGATAAAAACAAAAAAGATTTTGAACGCCAATTGTTTGAAACGAAAATGGAAACGGCCCAACGGGCCTTCTTTGACGATTTCAACAACCGCGTGGAAATCAAAACTTTCTCGGACGAACAGGAATAAAACGTGAGCAAAAATATACTCGTCGTAGGATCCGTCGCTTTTGACACCGTGGAAAACGCCCACGGCCGCGCCGAGCGCGTCCTGGGCGGAGCGGCCAGCTATTCGTCCATTTCCGCCAGCTATTTTGCCCGCCCTTCCGTGGTGGCGGTGGTGGGGACGGACTTCGCTCCTTCTTACCGCTCCCCGTTCAAAAAATGCGGGGTAGATTTGTCCGGCCTGCAGGTAAAAGAAGGCAAGACCTTTCACTGGGGCGGCAGCTATGACAAAGATTTGAAAAACGCCGTGACGAAATTTACGGATTTAAACGTCTTTCAGAATTTCAATCCGCAGCTGTCCGAAGAACAAAAAAACGCCAAAGCCGTCTTTTTGGCCAATATTGACCCGGAGCTGCAACTGAGCGTGCTTAAGCAAGTGAAAAAACCTTCTTTGGTAGCCTGCGATACAATGAACTATTGGATAACGTCCAAAAAAGCGGCTTTGCTGAAAGTGCTTAAAAAAACGGACTTGTTCTTCTTAAACGAAGCCGAAGCGCGCCAGCTGACGGACGAATATAACTTGATTACCGCCGGAAAAAAGATTCTGAAACTGGGAGCCAAACACGTCATTATCAAACTGGGCCCCAACGGCTCCATGCTGGTAAGCAAATTGGGCATCGTGCAATTTCCGCCGTATATTTTGGAAAAAGTGTACGACACCACCGGCGCGGGAGACACCTTTGGCGGAGGAGCGACGGGCTATTTGGCCAGCCTGAAAAAGTGGGACACGCTGCTGGCCATTAAGCGCGCCATGATGATCGGCAACGTGATGGCGTCGTTCACCATTGAATCTTTCAGCGTCAAACGTCTGGCCGCCGTCAAACCGGGCGAGATAGAAAAACGCCTGAAAGAATACACGTCTATGCTAAAATTTTAAAATGATGAAAAAGCTATTTTTTCATTTTATTTCTAATTTTATTTTGGACAAACACAAACGCCATGCTTTTCGTGCATGGCGTTGCAATGATGCCCGATTGCGCAATAACAAAATCTTTCTCATAAAAGACGGGCAAAAAATTCCGACGCTCCCTCCCCCCGGATTGGAATGCATCTGTCACGGCAGAAATGCTGAAATCTGCATAGAGTATCCGTGTGTAATCAATAATTTATTTTGCCAGATAGAAGGGGATAACGCCAAAGTTTTTCTCGGCAAAAATACGTGGATTAATAATCTAAGAATTACCATACTCTTTGGCCAAAATCAGTTTATCCATATTGGAGAAGGGACTTCCATTGACGGAGCAACCGTTGATATTTATGAAGATAGCGGATTAGAGATTGGTAAAAATTGTATGCTGTCTAATCATATCCGTATCATGACCGGAGATGGTCATGCGGTAGAGGACTTGTCCGGCGGAAATATTATCAATGGAGGAAAGCATATCGTAGCATTAGGTAATCACGTATGGATGGGGAGAGGGTCTTTCTTAACCAAAAACGCATCCATTGCGGCGGGCAGCATAGTAGCAGCGGGAGCTGTGGTGACGAAAGCTTTTAATGAAGAAAATTGTATTGTTGGGGGAAACCCGGCCAAAGTAATAAAAAGAGCGATAAGATGGCACAGAGAACCCCCAAATAGTTTCCAAGAAAAAGAAAAATAATTCCTTTTTCTTAAAAAATTTGCTAGAATAGATATACGGTTTTACGCCGGGGTGCTGGAATTGGTATACAGGATGGTCTCAAAAACCATTGCCCTTTCGGGCTTAAGGGTTCAAGTC
>CAMGSK010000056.1 GCA_946061795.1 uncultured Elusimicrobium sp. | reverse complement strand
AAACGCGGTTTTGACGTAAAAATGACCCGCGACAATGATACGTTTGTCACTTTGGGCGGGCGCAGCAAACAAGCTAACCAATACAAAGCCGATTTGTTCGTTTCCGTGCACACCAACGCCGCCAAACGTTCCGCTGCCAACGGATTTGAAGTGTATTTCCGTTCCGATAAAGCCACCGACGCGGAAGCGGCGGAAGTGGCCGCGTTTGAAAACGAAGCGTTGCAATACGAAGAAACCCACTATAATTTTGTGGATATGCTTTTGCAGTCTTTGGCCAAAACGGAGTATATGAACGAAAGCTCTAAGGTGGCCGGCCATATACGCAATTACGTGTATAAAGAGCCGGGCATCGGCATTGCCGTGCGCCAAAACGGCGCAATAAGGCAGGCCAATTTTTACGTGCTCAAAGGCGTACAGGCTCCGGCCGTTTTGGTGGAGATGGGCTATATCAGCAGTCCCAAGGACCGCGCGCGTTTGAACAATAAGGCCGTGCAAAAACGCATGGGCGAGGCCATCGCCAAAGGCATTGTGTCATACGCCAAGGCCGAAGGCCGGATGAAATAACCTTTTGTTGGAAAAATGCGGCCCCGGACGTTTGTCCGGGGCTTTTGTCATGAAATACGTATGAAGCCGGCGCGGCGGGAGTTATAAGTTCTTGCGTCGGCAATTAATAACCCATGCTTTGGCAAAGTCCTGAAATCTTGCTTTGACACTCCGTTTTGCCCGGGTGCTCGGAATGGTCCAGCCAAACGATATACGTGCTTTTTGCCTGGCTTCTGTCTTTTTTATCCGCCACATCGTGCATATCATATAAAGCTAAATTTACGTTTACGTCTAAAAACATATCCACGGCGAATTTGTCGCACCATAGCATATAGCGTCCGGCGGCGCTTTCTTCACAGTCCAGGTACTGAATGTCCAATTCATGCCAGAAATTTGGATAATTTCCGTTGGCCATATAGTACACTTCCATGGCGTCTTTCAAATTTTTGCCTGCTGTTATCAGCTGCGTATAGCGGCTTTTGGCCACCGCCTTTTGATATTGGGGCAAGGCGATGGCCGACAAAATGCCGATAATCAAAACCACCACCAAAAGCTCTATGAGCGTAAATCCTTTTTTCATAAATTCTCCTTGAGCGGATAAGTTATTATAACAAAAAAATGATACTTATAGTCCGTGTACTGATAAGTATCAAACGGATATGCTGTAAGTATGGAAAACAGATATTCCCCCGCGGACAGAAAATATTTGCGGCGTTTTGGCGCGCGTGTGCGCGCGCTGCGCCGGGCGGCGGGATATTCGCAGGAAGCGTTTGCGCTGGAAGTGGGTTTGGACCGCACGTATATGGGTGGCGTGGAGCGCGGGGAGCGCAATCTGGCGCTGCTCAATGTGCGCAAAATCGCCGCCGGTTTGAAAATCCCGGAAGGAGAGCTGTTTAAATAATCGTTTTCCGCAAGCGGCTTTTGACGTCAAATTGCTACAATAGACGCATGAAGCGTCTTTTTTTTCTTTTCTTTATTTTCTTCAAAATCGGCTTGTTTACGCTGGGGGGCGGGTACGCCATGCTGCCGCTGATAGAAGCGGAAATCGTCACCAAACGCGGCTGGATAAACAAAAAAGAATTTTTGGACCTGACGGCCATGGCCCAGGCCGCCCCGGGCATTTTGGCGGTCAACATGGCCGTGTTTTGCGGATACAAATTGTGCGGTTTTTGGGGAAGCGTCGCTTCTGCGCTGGGGGCGGCGTTGCCTTCGTTCGGCATTATTTTGGCGATCGCCCTGTTTTTTCATAACTTTAGGCAAAACCCGACGGCCGCCCGCATTTTTGCCGGTATCCGCCCGGCGGTGGTGGCGCTGATTGCCGTGCCGGTGTTTACACTGTGGCGTTCGGCCGGGCTGAGCTGGAAAAGCGCATGGGTGCCCGCGCTGTGCGCGCTGGCCGTATGGAAAGGGAGATTTTCTCCCGCTTATATTGTTCTGCTGGCCGGTCTGGGCGGATGGCTGTTTTGCCGGAGGGAAGGACAATGATTTACTGGCAAATTTTTAAGACCTTTTTTAAGATAGGGCTTTTTAATTTTGGCGGCGGATATCCGATGATTTCGTTTATTCAAAACGAGGTGGTTTTTAAACATGCGTGGCTGAGCAACGCCGAGTTTACCGATATCGTGGCCGTCAGCCAAATGACGCCCGGTCCGGTGGGCATCAATATGGCCACTTATACGGGCTACGCCGCCTCCGGGGACGTGTGGGGCTCCGTCGCGGCGACGGCGGCCGTGTGTCTGCCGTCGTTTGTTATTATGATTTTGATAACCCGCTATTTTTTAACGCACCGCCAAAACGCTTCTTTACAGGCGGCCTTTACGGGGCTGCGCCCGGCGATTATCGGGTTGATTGCCGCCGCGGCGTTGGTGTTATGTGACGGAGAAAATTTTGTAGATTGGAAAAGCGCGGCGATTTTTGCGGTTTCTTTTTTCTTGTTGTTTCGTTTGAAACTGGGGCCCGTCAAACTGATTCTCCTGGCCGGCGCGGCGGGCTGGTTGTTGTATTAAAATCGGGGCATTGTGTAAAAACAGGCGGAACGGGAATGTTCCGCCTGTTTTGTCGTTGTCAGAAAAACGTTTCGGCCAGAATCTGCCTTATACCTTCCCGGGTTTTTTGTCAGTTTCCCTCTTTATTATTTCTGAGTAAAATTTTTGATCCGCCTCTCTTTTAAAAGTTAGTCTAAACTAAAAATATTTGTTAGTTTAGACTAACTTTTGCTATAATAAAAATATCCAAGGAGAATAAAATGAATAAAACGTTAAAAATAACTGCGGTGTTTGCCGCTATGTATCTTTCTTGCGCTGCGGCGTTTGCCGCTTCTTCCGCCCAGGCCGGACAGGCCGTGCATAAGCGCGCTTCGGAGCTGGTGCAAAGCGTGGGTTCCGTACATACCCTTTGGGAACGCTGCGACATAAAAAAATACAGAAACCGCGGTCATCGGTTGGGGATCGGATCCAAACACATCGTTTTGACCACCAATTGTAAGGACGTGCAGACCCGCTGTTCGGCCGTGGTGAAAGATTCGCTCTTGTTTGTTCCTTCTTCGTGCTTTTACGCTCAGAAAGACGAAGACCAAAAACTGACGATGAAAACCGCCAGATTGGTCTGGAACGGGAGAAGCTTGGTGAAATCCTCCGTTTCCGGTTCGATCAGTGATTTCGTTTATTTTGCGCTGAAATAACTGAAAATATGCCATGGGGAAAACGGCGCGTTGCGCGTAAGCGCACGGGGAACGCGCCGGGCCATAAGATACGCCGCATTCCGAAAGGGTGCGGCGTTTTTGTATGTATTTCGTCTGCGGCTAGGGGCATCATGCCGTTGCCCGGGAGAATGACCGGGATGTTTCTGCGGGAAACGCCCTTTTGCCGGGAGGGGCTTGTATTGTTTTTTTTTTTTGATAAATTTTGCTTATGAACAAAATTTATCAAAAACCCTTTCCCGGCGATAAAAACGCCGGATTTACGCTGATAGAGTTGCTTGTTGTTGTTTTAATTATCGGTATCCTGTCAGCCGTTGCTTTGCCTCAATATACTAAGGCAGTGACCAAAACCCGGTTTGCGGAAGCGTTTGCAAATTTGAAGACGATTGCCCAAGCGCATGAGGCTTGCTCTCTGGGGAAAGGAGAGGGCTGTTCGTTTGATGAACTGGATATAGATGTAGGAAGATATAGTAGTGATCATTGGCGCGAAACAAAGAATTTTAACTATCAGACAGCGTCTTATGATTGTAATGGAAATCCGATTTGGTCGGCGGCTCAGTATCAATCGGAAGATGTATGTCTCTGCTATCGCCAAGACGGGCAAATCGTGCTTTCCCAAGACCACGAAATGGCTACTTGTGTAAATAAAGAGGCCTCTTTTGATTATGCAAAGCTGTTGAATGTGCCGGATGTCGGGTATGACGGTTGTTGCTGTTGCTGATTAAAAAGCCGCCTTTCTGGGCGGCTTTTTTACGGATAAATTAATTGGTTTTTTCCGAGGGGAGCGGCGGTTCCGCGTTTTCCGGGCGGGTTTGCACTGCGGAGACGGCGGGGTTTCCCTCGTTGGAGTCTTGCGTTTGCGGCGTATATTTTAAATCCAAATCCGCAAACACCGCGCCCCGGTTGTCGTTAAGCCATTTGCGGCTGGCTTTGTATTCCGGGTGGTATTGCGCCACCAGCTGCCAGTATTCCGTCCCGTGATTCATATGCACCAAATGGGACAGTTCATGAATAATCAGATAGTCCCGTATGGCCGTCGGCATTTTGATGATGCGGTACGTGTAGTTGATGTTTTTCTTGGAAGAGCAGCTGGCCCAAAGCGTTTGCTGGTCTTTGATGACGATGTTGTTGTACTCCACGCCCATTTTTTGCGCCCATTCGGCGGTTTTGGCGCGCAGAACGTCGCCCGCTTTTTCGCGCAGCCATTTTTCAGCCAGCGCGTTGGGGTTGGATTGCGGCGTTTGAAGGTAAATATTAAAAGCGTCTGCGGCAAAGTCCACGCCTTCTTCTTGGTCCGGCGTCAGGTGTATGCGCGCGGGCAGCAGGCGGCCTTCGTAAAGGATTTTGCCCGCTTCCGTTTCGGTGTTTTCCTGCGGCCCGCCGAATACTTCCGGCAGTTCTTTTTTCAGTTTCTCAATAAATAGTTTTACGTCGCTGATGACGCTTTGCGTGTCACTCATAACTTTATTATAGCAATTTGGCCCGTTCCACCCGCGTTTTGGGCGTGGAAAACGGCCAATTATTTTATACAATAATCCTATATTTAGGAGGGACGCGTGAACAACCTCAAAAAAACTCCGTTGTGCGCCGCCTGCGAAAAAGCCGGCGGAAAAATGGTGGATTTCCACGGGTGGCTGCTGCCCGTGCAGTTTGAAAGCATTCTGGCCGAACACAAAGCCGTGCGCGAAGCCGCCGGAATGTTTGACGTGTCCCACATGGGGCAGGTGTTTGTGGAAGGGAAGGACGCGTGGAATTTCCTGCAATACGTCAACACCAACCAAATCAAAAACGCCCCCGGTGCGGGAACTTATTCGCACATCGTCAACGAAAAAGGCCAAATTATTGACGACGCGATTTCTTTTTGCCTGACCCCGGAAAAATTTTTGGTGGTGGTCAACGCCGCCTGCATAGATGTGGACGTGGCCTGGTTTAACAAACACGCCGTCGGGTTTGACGTGCGCATTACGGACGCCAGTGCGGAGTGGGGCATGATTGCCCTGCAGGGGCCCAAGGCACTGCAATACGCTTCTAATCTGATTGAGGGCGTGCAAGAAATGCCCCGTTTTACTATAAAGGAAATAAGCCTTTTCGGCGCGCCGGGGTATGTGACCCGCACCGGATACACCGGAGAAGACGGCGTGGAAATTATGGCTTCCCCGGAAGCGATTGAAAAGGTGTGGGACGCACTGCTGTCGGCCGGAGTAAAACCTTGCGGTTTGGGCGCGCGCGACGTGCTGAGGCTGGAGGCCGGGTATCTTTTGAACGGGGTGGACGCGGACGGAAGTCAGACCCCGTATGAAGCTGGCTGCGGCTGGGTGGTAAAACTGGCCAAAGAAAATTTCATCGGCAAGGCCGCCCTGCAGGCGCAGAAAGAGGCCGGCCTGACGCGCCGCCTGACGGGTTTTGCACTGACGGGCGCGGGTGTGCCGAGAGGGGGATGCAAAGTATTTAAAGACGGGGCCGAAACGGGCGTTTTGACCAGCGGCACCTATTCGCCGCTTTTCAAGGGAATCGCCGTCGGCTACGCCGAAGCGTCCTTGCCCGAAGGCTGCGAAGTGGAAATAGAAGTGCACGGACGGAAAATTCCGGCCAAAAAAGTGAAAACTCCGTTTTATAAAAACAGGGTCTAAATTTATTCTAAGGAGAACATTTATGCATACGGCAGAAAACAGCAAATACGCCAAAACCCACGAATGGGCGCATATGGACGGAGCGGTGGTCACGGTGGGAATCAGCGACCACGCGCAGCAAGAGATAGGAGACGTTGTGTTTGTGGAATTGCCCAAAGTGGGCCAAGACGTGCAGGCGGGACAGAACTGCTGCGTGGTGGAGTCGGTTAAATCCGCCTCGGAGATTTACGCTCCCGTCAGCGGAAAAGTGGTGGAAGTCAACGAAGCGCTGACCTCCGACCCCGCGCTGGTTAACCGCGAGCCGCACGGCAACGGCTGGCTGTTTAAAATCCAGTCTTCCGCACCGGCCGAGTATGAAAATCTGTTGGATTTAAGCGCGTACAAAGAAACAATTAAATAAACGCCGCGCCGCTTTCCCCCGCCTTTGCGGCGGGGGATTTTTTAAGAGGACCCTTATGTTCACATCCAATACCCCCGAAAATAAAAAAGAAATGCTGGCCAAAATCGGCGTTTCATCCGTTTCCGAATTGTTCGCTTCTCTGCCGGAAGGCTTGCGTTATCCGGTTTTAAATCTGCCCGAGGCGCTGACCGAGGCCGCCCTGTCGCGCCATGTGCGCGAATTGGCCGCCAAAAACAAGCCGCTTTTAAATTTCATCGGCGCGGGCTGTGAGGAGCATTTTATCCCGGCCGCCGTCAACGCTTTGAGCTCCCGCGGAGAATTTTTGACCGCTTATACCCCTTATCAGGCCGAGGCCAGCCAGGGCACCCTGCAAACCATATACGAATTTCAAAGCTGTATTTGCGAGTTGTTTGACATGGACGTGTGCAGCGCGTCCCATTATGACGGCGCGACCGCGCTGGCGGAAGCCTGCGCCGCGTGTCTGCGCATAAACGGCAAGAGCACGGTGTTGTATTCCGCCGGACTGCACCCGCATTATAAAACGGTGCTGAAAACTTATTTAAAACACGTACCGGGGCTGAAACTGGAAGAAATTCCTTTAAAAGACGGTGTGACGGATGTGCATGCATTAAAAGAAAAACTGACGGAGCAAGCGTCTTGCTTCGCCGCGGCGACGCCGAACTTTTTGGGACAGTTGGAGCCGATGGACGAAATTTCTTCCGCCGTACACGGAGCGGGAGCACTGCTGGTCAGCGTAGTGCATCCGTTGTCTTTGGGCGTGCTGCAAACGCCGGGGCAGTACGGGGCGGATTTTGCGGTGGCCGAGGGGCAGAGTTTGGGCAATGCCATGAATTTCGGCGGGCCCGGTCTGGGGCTTTTTACCTGCAAAAAAGAATATGTCCGGCAGATGCCGGGGCGCATTGTGGGCGTGGCCAAAGACAAAGACGGCCAGCGCGCTTTTGTGCTGACCCTGCAGGCGCGCGAGCAGCATATCCGGCGCGAACGGGCCGCTTCCAACATTTGCTCCAACGAAGCTTTGTGCGCTCTGAACGCCGTGATTTATCTGACCTTGTTGGGCCCTCAAGGAATCAAAGAAGTCGCTCAGCTGAATTTGGAGCGTGCGCACCAGTTAAAAGACTTGCTGCGCGCGGCCGGGCACAAAGTGGAGTTTGAAGGCCCGTTCTTTAACGAATTTGTCCTGCGGCTGAATGCGCCGGCCAAAACGGCGGTGAAAAAACTGGCCAAAAAAGGCATTGGCGCGGGCTTTGATTTGGGCCGCGTGCGCAAAGAGTGGGCGGACCTGCTGCTGGTGTGCGCGACGGAAACCAAAACCAAAGAAGATTTGTGCGCTTATGTAAACGCGTTGGAGGGATTTGTCTATGGAAAATAAATTGAGCATTGAAAAATCCGTTCCCGGACGGCGCGGCGTGCGAGTGGAAACGCCGAAAGGCGCGCCGCAAGCCTATCTGCCCGCAGGATGTCTGCGCAAACGCGCGCCGCGTCTGCCCGAAATGAGCGAATTGGACGCCGTGCGTCATTTCACGAATTTGTCACGTAAAAATTATTGTTTGGACAGCCATTTTTATCCGTTGGGTTCCTGCACCATGAAATACAACCCCAAAGCCTATGACGTGCTGAGCGTTTTGGAACCTTTTGCCCAGGCGCATCCGTTTGCGCCGGAAGAAGCGGTGCAGGGCACTCTGGAAATGTTGTATGAACTGCAGGAAATGCTCAAAGAAATCACGGGTTTGGCCGCTTTTACGCTGCAGCCCGCCGCCGGAGCGCACGGAGAATTGACGGGTATTTTGACCGCGCGGGCGTATTTTGACGCGCGCAAAGACAAAAAACGTACGGAAGTCATCGTGCCCGACACCGCGCACGGCACCAATCCGGCTACGTCGCATATGGCGGGATATACGGTGGTCAATATCGCCTCCGGCCCCGACGGCTGTGTGGACAAGACCGCTTTGAAAAATGCACTTTCCGAGCGCACGGCCGTCGTCATGCTGACTGTGCCCAACACAGTGGGTCTGTTTGAAAAAGACATCCGCGAAATTGCCGATATGGTGCATGCGGCGGGTGCGCTTTTGTATATGGACGGGGCCAATTTCAACGCGTTGATCGGTGTGGCCAAGCCGGCCGATTTCGGCGTGGACCTCATGCATTTAAACTTGCACAAAACCTTCGCCGCTCCCCACGGCGGCGGCGGCCCGGGCTCCGGCCCGGTGGGCGCTGCGGCGCATGTGGCGCCCTATTTGCCCAAACCGCTGGTGGAAAAGAAGAACGGTAAATTTACGTTAAACGGCAAAATGCCCAAAAGCTTGGGCAAAATGAAAGCGTTTTACGGCAACGCCGCCGTTTGCGTGCGCGCCTATTGTTATCTGCGCCAGTTTGACGGAACAACGCTGAAAAACATCGCCGAAAACGCGGTGCTCAACGCCAATTACGTCCGGGTTTGCCTCAAAGACGCATTTCCCGCATATTTTGACGCTCCGTGCATGCACGAATGCGTACTGACCATTCAGAAGGACAAAATGAACGGCGTGCATACGACCGATGTGGCCAAGCGGTTGTTGGATTTCGGGTTTTACGCGCCGACCATTTATTTCCCGCTCATCGTGCCCGAGGCGATTATGATTGAGCCGACCGAAACCGAAAATAAAGAGTCTTTGGACGCATTTATCCTGGCTTTAAAACGGATTTTTGAAGAAGCCGTTTCCCAACCGCAGACCGTGCACGACGCCCCGCATTCCCAGCCCGTCAAACGCATTGACGAGGTCAGCGCGGCGCGCGAGCCCAATCTGCGCTGGTGAGTTTTGTTTGGCGCGGCGGCAAGTAAACGCCGCGCCTTTTCTATGGCTAAAATATTGCTGACCCCTGCGCTGGATGTTTTTGAACACATGGCCCTGGACGAAACGCTGGCCCATGACGCGCCTGAGGAGCCCGTGCTGCGCTTTTATCATTGGACGGCCGGTCCGGCCGTCACGTTTGGCTATGGGCAGTTTTATGATTTTGTGCGCCGCGGCGCGCCCGCCGCATCCAGCCCGCTTTGCCGCAGGCCGACGGGCGGCGGCATGGTGTTTCACGGGGCGGACTTAACGTTTAGCCTGGTGT
>CAMGSK010000055.1 GCA_946061795.1 uncultured Elusimicrobium sp. | reverse complement strand
GGGGGACGCTCCGCTGACGGCCGATGCGGCCCGTCTTCAAGCGCAGCAAACGGTGGCTTCCATTTTGTCGGATTACAAAGACAATCCTGCCTTGCAGGCGTTTTATGCGGATTTACAAGAGGCGACGGGAAGAGAAATAGATTTGGCCGTTTTGAGTTCGGACCGGATGGCGGATTTGGTCCGGCAATATCCCCAAGTGCCGCAAATTATGGACAAACACACGCAAAATCCGGAGTTTGCCCAAGTAATGCAGGAAATCCTGCGCAACCCTCAGTTTGCCCGCAGCGTAGCCGTGCTGCAGGGCGGGGAAACTTCTGTCGGAGGGCGATAGACGTGTTCGCCGCGGCCAAAATTTGGTATTCTTAACAAGTAGGGGCGTTTATTAAGGAGGCCTTGTGATTAAAATTCTTCTGAAAACCGTCGTGTTGCTGTTTATTGTCTTCAGCGTATATTTTATCGTGCATCCTGCTGCATGTTCCAATTTTTTGGCCGGAAGAGAAACCCGCATGAGCGAGCCTTCTTCCGCCGCTTCCGACGCGCGCCGTCCCGGACCGCGCGAAGAACAGTCCTCCGTGTCCGCTTCGCCCATTCCTTCTCAAGACGCCCCGTCCCAAATACAAGACCCGGCTCAGACGGAAGCCGTGCAAGGCGCGCAGGCGCCTGCAAAGGGCATAATTGACACCAATACCATGCAGGAGGAAGGACAGATCTCCTATTCTCAAGATGAAATTGACGAGGCCGTCGCCAGCCGTTATGTGGAACTGGAACGGGAGTACGCCAACGGACGTACTTTGGGTAAAGACGCCGCGCGTGAAATTTCGTTTATTGTAAAGGATGAATTTGAAATGTCCCCTGCCGAATGGGAAAGCTTCTTGACCCGCGCCACGGAAAAGGGATTGTTTGCCCGTATCCGCCGGGATATGCCTCCTGCGGCGCAGGAAGAATAAACATTTGAAATAAAAAATTCCCCGGGCTTACGCCCGGGGTTTTTGTGTTCAAATCCTTACTTTTCTGACTTTTTCCGGTTGGATCAGCGCGGCAGCCGTCCGGCCAAGAGTTCCGCCACGACCCGGGTATGTTTGATTTTTCCCAGGATGATTTTGATGGACGCCGTAATGGGTACGGACAGAAACGCTCCCGGTACGCCCCATACCAAACTCCAAAAAATCAAAGAAGCGATGACCACCACCGGATGCAAATCCATGCCTTCTCCCAAGAAGCGGGGCTCAATTAAGTTGCCTATGGTGAATTCTGTGGCCGTCATCAGTCCCAGCACCACAAAGAAGTGCCCCCCGAAACCGAACTGTAAGAACAATACAGGGGCGGGAAGTAGCACCGCCACAATAGAGCCCACACTGGGGATGAAATTGAGCAAGAAGGCTAGCAGAGCAAACAAGAAAGCCAGTTTCACCTTGAAGAAAATCAAAATAAGCCCCACGATAATGCCCGTCGCCAAAGAGGTGACCAGTTTAACCGACAGGTATTTGGATACGTTGGAAAGCATTTCCTGCACCGTGGGATTGACCGCCGCTCCGGGAATGGCCTTTTTTTCTCCGATAAGCAGGAAAATGATAAACAAAATAATTAACGTAGCGTTAGAGGCCAGGGAGAAAAGCTGCCCGCCGAAATTTTTAAACCAGTCAAACAGCGGCAGTTCCCGCAGATAGTTAATGATGGACGTTTTGTCCAGCGCCACGCCGTGGGCGGAAAGATTGTTGACCAAGTCCGACGCGGTGGCGAGTAAATTGTCCCGATACACTTCCGCCCCTTTTAAAAACCCGCCTACGGAATTAACGGTAAAATAAATAATGCCGCTGAAACATAGGGCAAAAAATAAGATGGACACCGTCAGCGCCAACCAGGCGGGGAACGAAAGTTTCCGGTGCAAAAGCGAGGCGGACTGCGCCAAAATGGTGTAAAAGAAAATAGCGATGACCAGCGGAATCATGAGTGCCCGCGTGTAAACCAAACCGGCCGTAATAACGCCGGCGGCGATAATCGTCAGGCACAGTGCGCTCATTTTTTGCCAGTACCAGCTTGTTTGGTCTGTCATCATGTTAATTCCCCCGTTTTTCCGTCTTTTTGGCCGTTTCTCTGGCCAGAAATAAAATTTTGCCCGTCAGATTGTTCAAATCATCGCAGCAAGAGGTCAGCAGCCAAACGGGCAGCTTGGAGAGCGTATAATTTTTGTAAAAGCGGCAGAAACAATCATAAGCGGTGGTAAATTCGTCACAGGAGCGGGAGAGCGCTTTGGCTTTCATGCAAAAACTTTTGCCGGCCAGCGAAGAGGTATAGTCATCCTGCGTTTTGGCTCCGCGCAGGGAGGTCCTGGCCCGCTGCCAATAGTCCAGACGTTCGTCCGTCTCTTGGCGCAGGCGCGTGCAGAATGCGCCGAAATCGGCGGAGAAAGAAGCGTCCCGGACGGCGATTTTTTTGTGGTCTTGGCTCAGTATCAGTTCCAGCCTGCGGCTAAAATCGCGCAGTTCCCCGGCCGCCTGTGCGGCCCAAGAGCGCAGGCCGTCCGTCTGCGCCAAGATGTTTTCCATATCCAGTTCGTTCATGCCGCCGGAAGGCTCACCGTAAAGATGGAGCCTAACCCTCTGTCGGACACGACGCTGATGCTGCCGCCGTGCAATTCCAAAATCTTTTTGACGCAGGGCAGTCCCAGCCCCCAGCCGTCCACCTGGCCCGTAAAATAATCATCCACTTGATAGAAACGTTCAAAAATTTGATTTACGTCCTGCGGGCGGACGCCTTCCCCGAAGTCCCGCACGGATACGGAGATGCTTTCTCCGTGATGGGCGCATTGTACTTTGATGATTTTTTCCGCTTTATTGTTAAATTTGGCGGCGTTGATCAGCAGTTCTTTTATCAGAAAGCCCAATAATTCCTCGTCGGCTTTGATTTCCAAAGAAAAAGGACAGTCTATTTCCACGTTCACATCTCTTCCCGCGGTGTCGGGCGCGTCGGCCGTGCGGGAAGCCCGGGCTTCTTTCACCGCCTCTTGCACCAGTTCTTTCAGGTTGAGCGTTTTCATCGCCAAATCTTTCGGCTGCAGGCTGGCCACTTTGTTAAAAAACAACAGTTTGTCCACCAATCCGTAAAGTTTGGTGCCCTGTTTGTTGATTTCTTCCAAAGCTTTGGCGGTAAAAGGAGAGAATTTTTCTTTAGACGACTGAGAAAGAATCGCCTCCGAATATCCGTTGATAATGGAGAGCGGCGTTTTGAGTTTGTGCGATACCAAAGACAACACTTTCGCCGTTTCTTCTTGTTTGTCGTTGTCCGCGTAAACAAGGTCTTGTTCCATACATTACCCCTAAAAAGCGACGTTCAAATTAATATAAAACACATCCCGTTTGTTTTTTCCGTCCGTATTGCGCAAATGGTTGTACGCCGCGTCTATGCGCGCCTGCGGCAAAACGTAAAAGCTGTTTCCCAGCAGCACGGAGTGCTGCGGCTGTGCGGTGTAAAATTCCGCATAATGATAGCCGATGTAGAGCGTGGAGCGGTTTTCCGGCCACATGCGCGTAATGCGCGCGGCCAGCGTATATTTGCCCAGTTCGCGGTTAACGTCGTATGACTGTACAAAAGCCAAATCGTTTTGGTCCAATACGCCGCGCCATTGTTCCACGCCGGTGATTCCGTCGGGGTATTGATATGCCGTGCCGGAAACTTGGAAAGAAAACGCATTATAGAAATTTTGCCACAGCCCCAGCGAATAAGCCATTTGCGTGTAATTTTGGTTGGAAGCGCCGTCTTGGTCAAACAGGGTGCCTTTTTGGCGTGCGTAAGCCACGTCAATAAACGCGCGGGTATAGCGTTCTTCCAAATCGTCCGAGCGCAAATTCATCAGCAGTTGGGCGCGGGCCCCGTAGGCGGAAGCGTCTTGGTAGAGGGCGTTGTCGGATTTGTTTTTGAAATAATAAAACGGGGTTAAATTGAATTTAAACATTTCTAAATCCAACCGCAGCGGCAGATAGACGGAATAAACAGGGTCTTTCAATCCGCCTTCCTGCAAGGAAAGCTTGTCTTCCACCCAGCGGCCTTCTATTCCCACAACCACCTCCGTTCCCAACGGCAGGGCCGCGGCGGCGCGGGCCTGGTTATGGTCGGAAGAGTAAACGTAAACGGCGGTGGCGTTTACGGATTCCGCCCATGCGGCAAAAGCGGAAAAAAACATAACACAAAAAATGATTAAAAATTTCTTCATAATAATAATTTAGCAAAATTTTCGCTTATGGAACAGAGGGGGCGGCGTATTTTTGCTAGAATAATAACATATGAAGATTTTTCTCTCCTTTTTGCTTTTTTGCGCCGCCGCCGGTGCGTATGGCGCACAAATCCTGCGCGGGCCTTATATAGAGGACCCGACGCAAACCACCGTCGTTTTCCGCTGGCAGACCGACGAAGCCACCCCGGCCTGGCTGGAATACGGGCCCGCTCCGCGCTGTAATCAAATTATGAAGCTCAGCCCGGAAGGAAGCGAACATAAAGCCGTCTTGTACGGACTGGTGCCCAATCAGCAGTATTGCTACCGGCTGTACGTGTATAACGCGGCCAAAGACGGCACGCAGGCCCCCGTGGAAGGCAGCTGGCGTACGCTTTACAGCCCGGAGCGCAAAGAAGTGCATTTTCTGGCTTTTGGAAATACGGCGGGAGACAATGCTCCGGCCAAAAGTTTGCTGGCGGCGCAGATGGCCCGGCTGAACCCGGATTTTGTCATCCATACCGGCAATTTGACGGCCAGCGGATTGAACGCGGATGCGGACGCCGAATTTTTTACTCCTTATAAAGAGGTGCTGGCCTCCGCGCCGTTGTTTGTGGCGTTGGGGGAAAACGAGTACGGACCGGACCGGGCGGACCGGGAAAGCAAAGCGTTCGTGCGTAGTAATTATTCCCGCTTTCATGATATGACGTGGTCCAACGCCACCCCGAAGTATTACTATTTTGATACGGCCAACGCGCGTTTTATTTTCTTGGACGCCAACGCCGCCTACGGCGCGGTCTGGGCGCCCGACATAGACGAAAAATCCGCCCAATATAAATGGCTTCAGGCGGCTTTGTCCACCGCCGGAGAAAAGTGGAAAATCGTGACGGTGAACGCTCCTCTTTATTCCACCGGGGAGAAGGGTCCCGCCAATCAGGCCGCGGCGTATTTGGTCCCGCTGTTGGAGCGGTACGGAGTGGAAGTGGTCCTGCAGGGAGCGGACGCCGATTACGAGCGTACGTTTCCTATGCTCAAAGACGAACCCAATCCGCGCGGCGTGACATATTTGACGCTCGGTGGCGGCGGCGCGGCGCCTACGCGCCGGACCGGTTCTCATCATTCCACGGCGCGTTTCGTTTCCGCCCATCACTTTGCCGATGTCAAAATCGTGGACCGGAAAATGACGGTTCAAGTATATAACGAGCAAGGGAAACAGATAGATAAATTTGAAATTTATCTGTAAATGTTTTTTCTTTTGTTTTGAAACGCGGCGCAAAACATGATTTGTTTTACGCCGTGTTTTTGAATACGGCCAAAATTTTTCTTGACGTTTTTGGCTGAATATCGCACAATAAGCGTATATCGGACGTGCAGGAGGAACGACGTGAAAAAAGGTTTATTGCTTTTGGCCGTTTTGGCCGCATCTTCGGCTTTGTGCGCGCAGGACAAGACGCTCGGCGGACAGGATGTCCTGGACGCTTTTAAAGAACACAATCCCGCCGCGTTGGAAAAGGCGGCATCCCAGCCCGCTTACGGGGCGTTGCTTTCCAAACTGACCGCCGCCTACTCCGCGCCTGATACGCCGGAAAACCGGCTGGAAATGGTGGCCTTAGTGAAAAATTTTGACAATTCGCTGGCTTTGCAGGCCGCCAAAGACGAATATTTCCGCAGCCGCACGCTGCAAACTGCTTCCGGCGCGCAGCTGCAGGCGTTGGATGAGCGCGTTTCACGGCAGCTGCTGGGCGCGGTGGAAAGTATTTTTCAAAATACGCTGGCCGTGCGCAAATGGCAGATTAAAGGATATAAAGCGGATATTAAAGCCGTTAAGAAAGACAAATCTCTTAGCAAAGAACAAAAGAACGAGCGCGTGGCGGCGTTAAAAGCGCAGATCCGCGCCGTGAAAAGCGAAGTAAAAGCGCTGAAAAAAGATTCCGAACAAAAAATCGCCGATACGGCGCGGGTGTATTTTGCCGACATCCGCTCCGACTACGAAGCTTCCTTGCGCCGGTCCGTCGGATCTGAAAATCCGTCCGGGAAAACGTCCAATCTGGATGTAAAGACCAAGAATAAAAAACCGGTCGCAAAATAAATTTCGGTTCATTGCCGCGTCTCCGTGCGGATTTTCCGCCCGGACGGCGCGGCTTTTTTGCGCGGCGGAAAAGTTGCAGTTTGAAGGCATAAATTGATTTAATGTAGAAAGAGCCCGTCCGGGCGTTCATTTTTATTTTTAAGGATATTCAACCATGATCAGAATGATGATAGACAAAATCTTCGGCACCAAAAGCGAACGCGATTTGAAGAAAATCCAGCATTATGTAGATAAAGCCAATGCGCTTTCGGCCCAAATACAAGCCCTTTCCGATGAACAGCTCAAAGCCAAAACCCAGGAATTTAAAGACCGTCTGGCCAAGGGTGAAACGCTGGATGATATTTTGTCCGAAGCGTTTGCCGTGGCGCGCGAAGCGGCCAAACGCGTGATCGGGCTGCGTCCGTATGACGTACAGCTGTTGGGCGGCATTGTGCTGCATCAAGGCAAAATCGCCGAAATGGGCACCGGCGAAGGAAAAACGCTGGTGGCCGTGCTCCCTTCTTATTTAAACGCCTTGAGCGGCAAAGGCGTGCATGTGGTGACGGTCAACGATTATTTGGCCCGCCGCGACCGCCAGTGGATGGGTCCTATTCATGAATTTTTAGGTTTGAGCGTCGGCTATATTAACCATGACATGCCCAACGCCGAACGCCGAGAAATGTACGCCAAAGATATTACGTATGTGACCAACAATGAGTTGGGCTTTGACTATTTGCGCGACAATATGGTCATTGAACGGCAGGACCGCGTGCTCCGCCCGCTGAATTATTGTATCGTGGACGAGGTGGACTCTATTTTAATTGACGAAGCCCGCACCCCGCTGATTATTTCCGGCCCGTCCGACCAAAGCACGGATAAGTATTACATCGTCAATCGGCTGGTGCCGTCCCTCAAAGTGCGTCTGATTACGGAAAACGACGAAGTGAAAGCCAAATACGAGCATACGGATTTGGCTGCCGGATACGACGCCATCGTGGATGAAAAAAACCATACGGCCACGCTGACGGAGACGGGTATTGCCAAAGCGGAAAAATTTTTGAACGTGGAAAACCTCTATGACGACGTTCAGTCCGAATGGGTGCATCATATCAACCAGGCTTTGCGTGCGCATCATTTGTATGAAAAAGACGTGGACTACGTGGTCAAAGACGGAGAAGTAATCATCGTGGACGAATTTACAGGCCGTTTGATGCCCGGCCGCCGCTGGAGCGACGGACTGCACCAGGCCGTAGAGGCCAAAGAAGGCTTGCAGATCAAAGAAGAAAATCAGACCTTGGCCACCATTACTTTCCAGAATTTCTTCAAACTTTATAAGAAACTTTCCGGCATGACGGGCACCGCCATGACGGAGGCCAACGAATTTTGGCAGATTTACAAATTGGACGTAGTAGAAATCCGCCCCAACCGCCCTTCCAAGCGGCAGGATTTCCCGGATTTGGTCTTTTTAAGTGAAAAAGACAAATTCAACGCCATTGTAGAAGAAATTGAAACCCTGTGGAAAAAGGGGGCCCCGGTATTGGTGGGTACGCGCTCTATTGAGAAATCGGAAAAGTTGGGCCATATGCTGCGCGCCAAAGGCATCCCGCATAAGGTGCTCAATGCCAAATACCATGAAATGGAAGCGCAGATTATCAGCCAGGCCGGGCGCAAAGGAGCCGTCACCATCGCCACCAATATGGCCGGCCGCGGTACGGATATTGTGTTGGGCGGAAGCCCCGCCGAGCAGGGAGAACAGGATTACGTGCTGGCCCAGGGCGGTTTGCACGTTATCGGCACCGAACGTCACGAAAGCCGCCGCATTGACAACCAACTGCGCGGCCGCTGTGCGCGCCAGGGAGATCCAGGCTGCTCCCGTTTTTACATTTCGCTGGAAGACGAATTGATGCGTTTGTTCGCCAACACGGCCAAAATCAGTTCTATTCTGAGCACACTGGGCATGAAGGAAGGAGAGGCTATTGAGTCCCGGTTGATGAGCCGCCAGATTGAAGGCGCGCAGCGCATGGTGGAAGGACATAACTTTGACATCCGCAAACATTTGTTGGATTATGACAAAGTGATGAACCAGCAGCGCACCGCCGTATATGGCCTGCGCAACGCCATTTTGGACGGAGAGGACATGACGGGCACCGTTTTAAAGATGATTGAAGAAGTGGTGGAAGAAACGGTGCAGAGCCATTATGTTCCGCGCGATCCGGGCAAGTCTAATTTTGAAACCCTCAACATTACGCTGCGCTCCCTGTTCCCGTACGCTTTTGACTATAATGCGGATAACACTTCCGGTAAAAACTGTGAGGAACTGACGGAAGAAATCGTGCAAATCGTGGAAAAACTCTATCACGAACGGGCGGATTTTTTCGCCAGCCAAGGCGTCATTTTCCCGGAGTTGGAGCGGATGTTGCTGCTGCAGATTATTGATAACGCTTGGAAACAAAATCTGTATGAGTTGGACCAGCTGCAGAGCAGCGTCAGTCTTCGCGGATATGCGCAGAAAGACCCGTTGATTGAATACCAGAAAGAAGCCTACAAATTGTACGCCGCCATGATGAACAAAGTGCGCGATTTGATGGTGGGTTATATTTTCCGCTTGCAGCTGCCGCCGGTGCGTCAGGCCGTTTCGCCCAGAAAGCGGCCGGCGGAAAACGCCGCTTCCGGCCAAGAGGGACGGGAACCCGTGACGCATAAAATAGGACGCAACGACCCCTGCCCGTGCGGAAGCGGAAAAAAATATAAAAAATGTTGCGGAGCCGAAAAATGAGTTATAAAATAAAAAGCTTGTTGTGTCTCGTCGGAGCGGCGGCGGCGTTGCTGCTTGCTTTGTATTTCTTTTCCAAGGCCACTCCGATGGAAGCCCAGATGTCCGTGCTCACCAAACAAATGGTGGAGGAAAACCAAGAACAGATCCGCCGGGATGAGGCCAAACGCCAAAATGCGGAGGCCGCCCGCCGCAAAGCCGCATTGGAGGCTAAACTGTACCAATGCACCACAAATGACGAGTGCGTAATTGTGGACAAAGAGCCGTGCGGATGTTTAAAAGGTCTCAATCGCCATGATGGGATTTTCCACTCCATAGGCAAATAACTTCGGATCTGT
>CAMGSK010000054.1 GCA_946061795.1 uncultured Elusimicrobium sp. | reverse complement strand
GGAAATACGGTCACTTAAAAACTGGTAAACGTCTTTGTCGGCGGTGACAAGCACGCTGTCCGTATCGTACTCTTGCGCTCTTAACGCCAGAAACGCCATTAAATCATCGGCTTCTATTCCGGGCTTTGCCACCACGGGCAGCCCCATGCCGCGCACCATATCCCGCGCCAAATCCAGTTGGCTGACCAACGCGTCATCGGGTTTTTTGCGGTTGGCCTTATAGGAAGGCAGCAGACGTTTTCTCCGGGCGCAACCGCCCGGGGAATCAAAACAAACGGCGACGTACTGCGGCCGTTTTTCATTGAGCAGTTTAATCAGCCAGCGCGCAAACCCGTACAGCGCGCCCACTTCCTGTCCGCCCGAGGTGGACAGTTTGGGCAGCGCGTGGTAATTGCGGTGCAAAAACCCGTGCGCGTCAATCAGAAAAAAAACCGGAGAAGGCGAAGGAGAGTTCATAAATATATTTAAGCCCGCGCCGAAACGCGGGCTGAAAAGCGAAGAACTAGCGGGCGAACTGTGCGGCCGTATTTTTGATTGCGGCAAGCTGTTCCTGCGTGCGGGAAGAATCAAATCCTTTTAAGCGGGCCACTTCTTTCCCGTCTTTAATGAACAAAAGCACGGGAGAGGATTCCACGCCGCCCCACAATTCCAAGACCTGCCGTTCCAACCGTTCCGCGCCCGCCGTCGCTCTGCGTGCGCGAAGCCAATGCATTTGATAAAAAGAAATACCGGAATTTTGCCACCGGCTTAAAAGAGAAACGCCGGAACCGTCCGGCTCTTCCAACGCGGCAAGCAGGGCCTTACAGGGGCTGCAGGAAGGATAGCCTATCTCCACCACCGTCAATCCTTTGACGGCGTGAAGCGCGCGCTCCAGCCGCTCCTGATCCGCCGCTGCCAATTCATAACCGCCCGCCTTGGCCTGATTCTGCGCCTGCTCCAAAGAGGGTATTTCCAACAATGCCTCCGCATACGCCGCAGGAAGACGTCTCTGGTCGTACGAACTTTGCTGTGCGCAAAGCGGCAATGTGCAAAAGCACAAGGCCAAAAGCAGCAAGCGTTTCATAAAATCCTCCCGTTTACAGCAAGGAATTGAGTTTATCCTGCAAAGCGGCTTTAGACTGCAAACCGATGGTTTGGCCCACGATTTCTCCGTCTTTGAAGAAAATAATGGTGGGAATGGATGTAATGTGATACTTGGCGCTGGTATTGGAACCGTCGTCGGTATTGAGTTTGCAGACTTTCACCTTTCCGGCGTATTCCTTGGCCAGTTCTTCCACCACCGGGCCCAGCATACGGCAGGGGCCGCACCAAGTGGCCCAAAAATCCACCATGGCCACGCCTTTGTGTTGAAGAACTTCTTGGTCAAAATTTTCATCGGTCAAAATCACTTCGCTCATAGTCACACTCCTTAAAAAAGTTTCTTATATACAGCGTATCAGACGCGCCGCAGCTCTGTCAAGGCAGAAAACGCATTATTTGCTTTTGCCGCCGCAACGGAGCAAAAAGATTATAAAGACTGCTTAATAGTGGCGGCCAAGCGTTTGACGCCTTCTTCAATCTGCTCAAAAGTGGAGAAGGAAAAGTTCAAACGCATATCGTTGCGACGCGCGTCGCGCGGAGGATAAAAATCCACGCCCGCCACGTAAGCCACATGCTGTTCTTCCACCGCTTTTTGCAGCATGGCGGAAGCGTCTATTTGTCCGGGCATGGTCACCCACAAAAACAAACCGCCCTCCGGGCGCGTCCATTTCACGCCTTCGGGCATATATTTGGCCAGCATCTCCAACATCCAGTCGCGTTTTTTATGGTAAATTTCCACCACTTCGCGCACATGACGCATCAAATGGCCTCCCTTCAAATACGCCGCCGCGGCCAACTGCAAAATGGGCGAAGTGCACAAGTCCATCGCTTGTTTGAGCACCACAAATTTTTGGATAACCTCTTTGGGAGCGGTAATATATCCCAAGCGGAAACCCGGCACGAAAACTTTGGAAAAGGTAAACATCGTCAGCACGCGCCCGCGGCCTTGGTCCAATTTATAAAAAGTAGGCTGGTGTTCCCCCTCAAAACGAACCTGACGGTACGGAGAGTCCTCCACGATCAGCGTGTCATATTTTTCGGCCAATTGCAAAATTTCTTTACGGCGTGCATGGGGAATAGTAGCCCCCGTAGGATTGATAAAATCGGGCACCAGATAGATGAATTTGCACAGACGTCCGGCCGTCTGCAATTCTTTCAAACGTTTTTCAATACCCTGCACCGTCACGCCGTACTCGTCGCTGTCGGCTCCATATACATCCGCCCCGGAAGCGGCAAAAGCCTGCAACGCGCCCAAATACGTAGGAGAAGCGGTAATAATGGCATCTCCCCGGTTTAAAAACACGCGCGACACCATGTCCAAAGCCTGCTGGGAAGCCGAAACCACCAGCAATTCTTCCTCTTTGACGTCCAAATCTTCCGTTTCTTTCAGCAAACGGATCAACTCGCCCTTCAGGCATTTTTGCCCTTCCGTCGTGCCGTATTGCAGCGCTTCACGCGGGGAATTTGCCAGCACGTCGCTCATGCATTGGGCCACTTCTTTGACGGGAAATAGCTGCGGATCCGGCAAGCCGCCGGCAAAAGAAATAATATCGGGACGGGCCGTCACTTTGAGCAATTCGCGGATGGCGGACGCTTTGATGCTTACGGCCGTTTGGGAAAACAACTTCGTGTAATTCATAATGCAACTCCTCGGGTCTTCCGAAACAGAAGGCTACTTTAAATACTCGGTAATTTTTAGGCTTAAATCTTTGCTCGGCACGGAATGCGTCAGAGCGCCGCTGGAAATGACGTCGGGCTTGGCCGCGCAATATTCGGCCAAATTGTTTTTATTCACTCCGCCGGAAATTTCCACCACGGCGCGTCCGGCGATATGCCGTACCGCTTCGGCCGCTTGGGCGGGGGTCATATTGTCCAGCATAATAATGTCTGCGCCGGCGGCTAACGCTTCGTTGATTTCCGCTTCATTGGTCACTTCCACTTCAATTTTCGGCGTATGGCCGACGGCGTCTTTAATGCGGCGTACGGCCGCGGTAATGGAACCGGCCGCCGCAATGTGATTGTCTTTAATCATCACGCTGTCGGAAAGAGACATGCGGTGATTGCGCGCGCCGCCGCAGCGCACGGCGTATTTGTCCAAACGGCGCATGGCGGGCTGGGTTTTGCGGGTATCCACCATCATCACCCCATAAGGCTTGGCGATGTCGGCGTATTCGCGGCTGGCGGTGGCGATGCCGCTCATGCGCTGCATAAAATTCAGCGCGGTGCGTTCGCCCTTCAAAATGCTGAGCGTGCGGCCTTCCAGTTCCAGCACTTTCTCGCCTTTTTTCACGAAATCGCCGTCTTTTTTCAGCGGTTTAAAAACCAATTCTTCATCCACCAGCCAAAATGTCTGCCGGGCCACGTCCATTCCGCACAATACCAAATCTTCTTTGGCGCGTATCACGGCGCGGGCGCGGTCCTCCTGCGTAAAAATATTGTCGGAGGTAATGTCTCCGAGCCCCAAATCTTCTTCCAAAGCCAACTGTACGATTTTGTCTGTAATCATTTGCTCATCTCAAACATATTTTCCAAAGATTTCTTCGCGCGCGCAATCACGTCCGGCGGCAATTCCACCGTCTGGTCGGCGCGGGGTTCCAGCAAAGCCTGGAACGTATTGGCCAGCGTGTTCTTTTTCATATAAGCGCAGGTGCCGAACGGCCAAATAAACTTTCTGTCCGGATACGCCGCTTCCAGGCGGTTTACCAAACCGACTTCCGTCAGCAGTCCGAACAATTTGTCCGAAGAAGCCGCCACATAATCCTGCATTCCTTTGGTACTGCCTACAAAATCGGCCTGTGCGCACACGTCGGGACGGCTTTCCGGGTGGCAAAGCACTTTAATACCGGGGTAATCGCGGCGCAGAGCCTGCACGTCGGCGGGCGTGTATTTGTCATGCACGCAGCAGCTGCCGCCGGAAGCAATGATTTTTTTAGACACACCGCGGCGCTTGAGTTCCGCCTCTATGTTTTGCGCCATCAACAAATCCGGCACGAAAATCAATTCTTTCTGCGGCAGTTTGGCCGCAATATCAAACACGTTGCCGGAAGTCACGCACACGTCGCTTTCGGCCTTGACCCCGGCGGTGCTGTTGACGTAGCACAACACCGGCGCGCCCGGATGGGCGGCTTTCAACGCGCGCACTTCCTCCTCCGTAATAGCGTCGGCCAGCGTGCAGCCGGCTTTGCCCGCAGGAATCAGCACCCGCTTGGAAGGATTTAAAATTTTAGCCGTCTCGGCCATGAACCACACGCCCGCAAAAACAATGGTGTCTGCGGAGACTTCGCACGCTTTGCGGCTGAGGGCGTAGGAATCGCCGCTGAAATCGGCCACGCCCAACACCAGTTCCGGCACCGTGTAAGAATGAGCCAAAATAACGGCGTTTTTTTCTTTTTTGATTTGATTAATCGCCAACGTATAAGGCGCGGCCTGCAGGCAGTCCGCGTACGACCACTTGACGCCTTTGGAACGCGAAACGGAGCCAAGAAGCCCATAGAGTCTATGGGCTTCTTGCTCCAAAAGCGCTTTTTTGTTCAAGGCGGTCAAAGACATCTTACTCCGCCTCGTCCGGCAAAGCTTCCTGATCCGTCACCGGAGCGGAAGCGTCGGAGGGCATCGGGTTGCCCTGGCCGTCCACGACGGTTTTATGCACCGCCATTTTCCGCGCGGGTTTTTTGTCCCCGCCGCGCGCGGTGCTTTGAATGTAAGAAGAGCCGCTCACCTGGTCTTCGTACGGAGCGACGCGGTCATAACCGTCATTGGGGACGCTGAGATTGTCAAACTCTTGATCTACAATTTGGTATTTGGAATACTGGTCCGTCAGCCCTTCCCGGTTTTCTGCGGAAGAAGCGCATCCCGCGGCCAAACATCCAAGCGCAGCAAACAACAAAATTTTTTTCATACGTCCGTCTCCTTTTATGCGGCATTACGGCTGTAGATATTGTATAAATTATCTTTTGCCGCGCGCCAGCATATTTTCGCGTCCCATATTATTGAAGCGGGCCGCGCGGTCTCTTTTGTACAATAAATAAATACTTTTATTTTTTACCGGAGACTCCATGGAAACGCTGCTTCACTGCATTAACGTCCTCAACGGGTTTATTTGGGGACCGCCGATGATTGTGCTTATTTTCGGCATGGGAATTTATTTCACCTTTCGCTTGGGATTCATTCAGAAATATACGTTCAAAGCCGTCGCGCTGTCCGTGCGCAAAGACGGAGGAGAAGGCACCGTCAGCGGATTCGGCGCGCTGGCGCTGATGGTGGGAGCCACGGTGGGAACGGGCAGCATTTTGGGCGTGACCACCGCCATAGCCGAGGGGGGCCCCGGCGCCGTATTCTGGATCATTTTGGCCGGATTTTTCAATTTTGTCATCAAATATTGCGAATGCGCTTCTGCGGTTAAATACCGCGTGCGGCGCGACGGCGAATACGTGGGCGGGCCGATGTACGTCATGGCGCGCGTGCTTAAAATGAAATGGCTGGCGCTCGTTTTCGCTTTCGGCACGCTGTGCATGGCGCTGGCGGCGGGAGCCTTGCTGCAGACCAATTCCATAGCCGACGTGGCCCGGGAAGGATACGCCATCAACCCGTGGCTGTCGGGACTGGTCATTACCCTTTTGGCCTGCGTGGTCACCATCGGCGGCGTCAAACGCATTGCCGCGTATTCGCAATGGCTGGTGCCTTTGATGGGCGGGATGTATTTGTTCATCGCACTGTTTGTCATCATCATGAATTTTGAAAAAGTCCCCCACACGCTGTGGCTCATCGTCGCCGGCGCGTTTACCGGCAAAGCCGCCGTGGGCGGTGCGGCGGGCGCGACGATTACGGCCGTATTTTCCGCCGCGGTCAACTCCATAGGCATCGGCGTATCACGCAGCGTCATGAGCACGGAAGCGGGACTGGGCAGCGCGGCCATCGCCGCTTCGGCTGCCAAAACGCGCAGTGCGGCGAAGATGGGCATTGTGTCGGCCACGTCGGTATTGTGGACCGTCTTGATTTGCACTTTATCGGGGCTGGTGGTCCTGCTGGCCGGAGACTGGCAAAACCCCAACGCCTTCGCCGCGGATTTATGCAACAGCGCGTTTAAAACTGTACCTTACATCGGCACGCCGATTCTGATTTTTTCTCTCATCATCTTTTCTTTCACCACGCTGATCGGCTGGTCCTATTACGGAGAAAAAGCCCTGCAATTTATGGGAGGCGGACGCTGGGCCAAAGGCTGGCGGATTTTGTATTTGTTGTTTTGCTTAGCCGGCGGCGGGCTGGGAACGGCCTTTTCCTGGGGGTGGACCATAGAAGCGGACGCTTTTTCCGTCGGTTTAAGCACGCGGTTTGCCTGGGGACTGACGGTACTGATGATGACGTTGATGACGCTGCCCAACGTATATATGCTTTGGCGGCTGCGCCACAAACTCAAAACGGAAACAAAACGCTCTCTGGGTCATATTATAAAATAATCGTAAAAAATCCCGCGCAAAACGCGGGATTTTTATTTCCGGAAGAACGCGGTAAAATCTAAGCCCGTTTGTTCTGCTCCGCGCCAGACGCGGCCAGCGCCGTTTCCGCCTGCACGCTCAGCTCCGCTGCTTCTTTCTCCCCCCGGACCAGCTGACGGGCCGCCTGGGATACGTTGCGTCCGGCCGGCTGTTGGAACGGGAACAAATCAAATTCCGGCATAACGGAATACAAATGGTCAAACACGTCGGACTGTATGCCTTCGTATTTTACCCAATCCGTCGTAGAGGTAAAACAGTAAATTTCCAGAGGCAGGCCCGACGTGGTGGGGGCCAATTGGCGCACCATGCAGGTGGAGGTATGGTCAATGGTGGACAGGCTGTTCAAATACGCCAGCGCATACGCGCGGAATGTGCCGACATTGGTCAAATGGCGGCTGTTCAGGATGTTTTCCTTATTTCCGTGTTCGGCGTTGAAAGCGCGCACTTCCTGGATTTTTTCCGCCAAATAGTCTTCAATCAAACGAATTTTGGACAAACGCTTCAACAAGTTTTCATCCATAAATTTAATCGTTTCCACATCCACGTTAATGGCGCGCTTGATTCGGCGCGCACCGCTTTGTATCATACCGCTCCAGTTTTGGAACGGACGGGAAATCAAGTCATAAGCGGGAACGTTGACAATCGTATTGTCAAAGTTCTGCACGCGTACGGTGGTCAGCGTAATATCCACCACCGTGCCGTCGGCTCCGTGGGATTCCATGGTAATCCAGTCCCCTATTTTCAGCAAATGATTGCTGGCCAGTTGTATGCCGGCGGCAAACCCCAAAATAGGGTCTTTAAAAATTAACATAAACACGGCCGCCGCCGCGGACAGACCGGTAATAACGTACATGGGCTTTTTACTGATTAAAATGGAAATGACAATTAACCCCGCCAGCAAGTACAGCACCATTTTGATGGCTTGGAATACGCCGCGCAAAGGTACATTGGGGTTGCGCCCGTACAGCCAGTCCAACACATTTACCACGGAAGCCAGCATCCCCGTAAAACACAACACTACGAAAATACCCGTCACCCGCGTCAGGAAAGTTTCCATCATCGCGCCTTGCAAGGGAATAAACAACGGATAGAGCTGTATAGCGATGACGGCCGCCGCGGCATAGCCTGCCGCACCGGGGAAACGGGCGGCTTTCAGCGCGCCGTGCAAACGCGGGAAACGTTTGGTCATCACGGAAGAGCCGAAAAATAAATGCAAAACCCCTTTTACAATTTTAGCCGACGCATAAACCGCCAACACAAACAACAGCGCGCCGGACGCTTCGGCCGAAAAAGCGCGCAGTTTATCCGACAGTACCCCCCATGACGTCAACCATCCGTTTATTAGCTGTGCCAGCATATTTCCTCCGGTTTATGCCATTTAAGCGGCAAAAGTTATTATAATTAAGTGTATGAAAAAAGCTTTTCTTTTGGCAACGGCGTTTTGGATTTGTGCGGGCTGCTATACCCCGCTGAACAATTCCGGCGTGGCCACTACCAAAGCGTGGCTGGATATTCCCGCCAAAAAAACGGATTTCAAAGGCACTCAATTCGATTCCTGTTATCAATTCCGGCTGCGTTTTGTTCCGGCGGAGGCCGAGGCCGCCCTGGACCCGCGCCAGAGCTGTCTGGACGCCTGCTGCTGGCGTAGCGACAAAGACGAAGTGGTGCTGGATTTTAACAAAGATTTTGAAAAAAATTTGAAATACTACGGACGGGCGGACAAATATACGCCGGGAAAAATCACGCTCAAAGTAAGCCATTCCGGCCTGCTTAACACCACGGGCGTCAAGGTATATCCCCGGGGCGCGGTAAGCCCCAACGGCACCGTCCGGCTAAAAAAACAAACGGTGGAAGACCCCGTCCGGCTTGCGCAAATAGAAGACCAGTCCCGCAAAATGCTGGCCCGGCGCAACGCATGGCTGGCCGAACGCAACATCGCGCGGGAAGACTTTGCCCCCGCCGAAGGAGAAGACCCCGCCGCCCAGCGCCGCGCCCAAGAACTGGTGCAGAGCAAAGAAGGGGCGCGTATTGACCGCTACTTTTACGGACTGGATAAAACCTACAAGAAAAAGGGGTACGTCTTTTTAATCAGCCAAAGGCTCTACTCCGCCAGACTGACGGGAGAAAACGCCTACTCCGTCAGCTGCCGGGCCAAAGTGCAAAGCGGCGCGGATGCGGCGCATTTGAAAAACCGCACCGTCAGCTGCGGCGTATGGAAAGCGGATCTGGCCAAAAAAACGGTGTCCCCGGCGGACGGAACCGCGCGCAAAATCAAAACGCAATATTAACGCTGTTTCAACAATTAAAACTTTCCCTGAACCCCGATCACACCGCTTTATTGCAAAGAATAATGCTCATATCCGGGAGTAAGCGAATCTGTGGTATGCGCCGCACCCGTCACACTCTTACAAAGTCTTCTGGCTTTGGAGCCTGCGGGAACGCTTTTAAGCAGCGAACAGTTAATGGATGTATTTTTTGTATTTTCCAACAAGTAGACCGTCATCCAAATGTCTTGGCCGTCTATTTTTTTGTTGCGTTTCATTTCTATATGCAGACTCGGGCTCGTGTGAATAATCAAGCCGAAATCCTTCAGCGTGTTGTTGGCAAACGTAATATCCAAATCTTCCAATTTGCTTGTATAAGAACCATTCGCCATGAAATAGATTTGCTCCGCATTAATCAAAGCCCGCTGAGCCGACACGGCCTGGGTAAAACGCGCTTTTTCCACCGCCATTTCATACTGCGGCAGCGCCACAGCCGATAAAATACCGATAATCAAAACGACAACTAACAGTTCTATCAGCGTAAATCCGGCGTTTTTATTTCCGCCGGGAGATTTTTGATAAATTTTGTTCATAAGCAAAATTTATCAAAAAAAAA
>CAMGSK010000053.1 GCA_946061795.1 uncultured Elusimicrobium sp. | reverse complement strand
CGTGCCCGAAGCGGCAACGGCTTTATTTGAATTGGAAGTAAAGGGGCTGCTTGCCTGCAGCGGCGGCTTATACAGCAAAAACAAATTTTAATTTTATCCGAGGCGGTTTATGGCAACCAACAACATCAAAGGGAAAAAACTGGTCATCGTAGAGTCTCCGACCAAACAAAAAACCATCAGCAAAATTTTAGGCGCTGATTTCCTGGTGCGCAGTTCTTTCGGCCACGTGCGGGATTTGCCCTCGCATGACATGGGCGTGGATATTGAAGACAATTTTAAACCCACCTACCTGCCCGTGGAACGCGCCAAAAAACTGATTAAAGAACTGGAAGCCGCGGCTAAAAACGCCTCCCAAGTTTATCTGGCCACCGACCCTGACCGCGAGGGAGAAGCCATCGCGTGGCATTTGGTGGAACTGCTTAAAATCCCGGCCGAACGCTACCAGCGTATTTATTTTCATGAAATTACGCCGTCCGCCATTAAAGAATCCTTTGACCATGCGCGCAAAATTGACGACAACCTCGTCAACGCCCAGCAAGCGCGGCGCATTTTGGACCGCATTGTAGGCTACAAACTTTCCCCCCTCCTTTGGAAAAAAATTACCTCCGGTTTGTCCGCCGGACGCGTGCAATCCGTGGCCGTACGCTTATTGGCCGAACGCGCCAAAGAAATCGCGGACTTTCAGGAACAGCCCTACTGGTCGCTCAAGGCCCAATTTGAAAAACCGGGCGCCCAGCCGCTGTTTTGGGCCCGCCTGCTGAAATGGAACGGCAAAAACGTGGAACAAACGAAGACCTATCATCTCTTCGCCGAAGATTACAAGGTAAAAAACACCGTTTTTGACAAACCCGAAACGCTGGCTCCGGTCAACGCGCTTTTGCGCAAAGGCCCCAACAGCGTGGCGAAAATAGAAAAAAAGGAAGTTAAACAAAAGCCCAAACCGCCTTTTATCACCAGCTCCTTACAGCAGGACGCTTACAACAAGCTGGGGTTCCCATCCCAAAAAACCATGATGACCGCCCAGCGTCTCTACGAAGGTATTGAAATCGGCGGGCAAACGGCCGGTTTGATTACCTATATGAGAACGGACTCTTTCAACGTGTCCAAACTTTTGCAGGACCAAACCAAAAAGTTCATCGCCGCCAAATACGGCGCGGCATACGTTCCCCATACAGCCAACGTCTATAAAAGCAAAGTAAAAGGCGCGCAGGAAGCCCACGAATCCATTCACCCTACGGACGTAAACCGCACGCCGCAAAGCGTCAAGGCGTTTTTGACGGCGGACGAATACAAACTTTATGAATTGATTTGGCTCCGTTTTGTGGCCAGCCAAATGGCCGAAGCGGTTTTCAACACCGTGACGGTGGACATCAACGCCGGAGAAGACGGCCAATGCGTGCTGCGCGCGGGCGGAAGAACTGTCAAGTTCCCGGGATATTTGTCCGTCTATAAAGACGAAGACGACAATGAAAACGAGGACGCCGCCCTGCTGCCGGAACTGGCCGAAGGCGACGCGCTGACGCTGAAAGAAATCGCCACCAAAGACCACAAAACCACGCCGCCGCCGTATTATAACGAAGCCAGCCTGATCAAAACGCTGGAAAAGCACGGCATCGGACGTCCGTCCACTTATGCGCCGACGATTAAAACGATTTTGGACCGCAAATACATCGCGCGCCAGCCCAAAAGCAACAAACTGGTGGCCACGGAACTGGGCATTACCGTCACCAACAGCCTGAAAGATTTCTTTAAAGAAATTATGGATCTTTCCTATACCGCCGGCGTGGAAGAAAAACTGGACGAAGTGGCCGAAGGCGGACAGAAATGGGTGGATTTGCTGAATGAATTTTACGGTTCCTTCAAACGGGAATTGGAAGAAGCCGACAAAGGCATGAAACGGCCCGAAGCCAAACAAACGGACGAAAAATGCCCGCTGTGCGGTAAGCCCATGCTGCTTAAAACCAGCCGTTTCGGGCAGTATCTGACCTGTTCGGACGCGCCGAACTGCAAGGGTAAGATCAACCTGGGCAAAGAAGGCGAAAAAATCATGCCGGAAAAAACCGACGAAGTCTGCGATAAATGCGGCGCGCCCATGGTTATCCGCACCGGACGCAGAGGCAAATTTATGGCGTGCTCGGCTTATCCGAAATGCAAAAACACCTATTCTATAGACGCAGAAGGGAAAAAGGTGGCTTCCAGCGGCCCCGTGCTGACCGAGCACGTATGTGAAAAATGCGGCAAAAAAATGGTGTTGCGCAGTTCCAAACGGGGATACTTTCTGGGATGTTCCGGCTACCCCAAATGCCGCAACATCGTGAACGTTTCCGATGAAGAAATAGCCAAGATCAAGGCCGCACACGAGCAAAAAGCCTGACGCGGGGCGGAGGCGGAAGTGAAGGAGTGGACCCAAGCGTTTCTGCAAAGTTTGGAGAATAAAAATTTTTCTCCGCATACGCTCAAAAGCTACGGAGAGGATTTGACGGACTTTACCGCTTTTTGCGCCAAGCGCAAAATTATGCGCCCCGCAGAAATTACGCCGGGGGTCATACGTTCTTTTTTATCGGATTTATCAAGCCGTCATCCCGCCCGCAACACCATATTGCGCAAAATAGCGGCACTGCGCAGTTTCACCCGGTATTTGGTGGAGAAAGAACAGCTCCCCCAAAATCCGTTTAAACTGCTGCCTTCTCCAAAAAAGGAAAAGCTGCTGCCCAAATTTTTAACGGCGCAGGAAGTGGACCGTTTGATAGAAACCGCCGGCGAAAAAGGCCGCTTTTCGGCGCGCAACCGGGCGCTTTTTGAACTGATTTATTCCAGCGGGCTGCGCCGTAGTGAAACGACGGGGCTGAAAATATCGGACGTGGATTTTTTCAACGGCGTGGTAAAGGTGCTGGGAAAGGGAAACAAAGAACGCATCGTGCCCGTGACGGATACGGCGCTGGCGGCCCTGAGAGACTATTTGTCCACCCGCCAAAACCCCCAGCCGCATGACGCGCTGTTTTTGAACAAAAACGGCACGCCGCTGACGGGGGACGGGCTGGCTTTTTTATTTAAAAAACTGGCCGTTAAATCCGGCGTGGCGCGCAAAGTCAGTCCGCACAGTCTGCGGCATTCGTTTGCCACGCACTTGCTGAACAACGGCTGCGATTTGAGAAGTTTGCAGGAAATGCTGGGACACAAAAATCTGTCCGCGACGCAAATATATACGCATGTGTCGCTGGAAAAATTAAAAAGCGTGTACCAACACGCCCATCCGAAAAACAAGGAGTCTGAACAATGATTGGCATCGGTGTGGATATAGGCGGTACTTTTGTAAAACTCTATGTCATGAACGAACGCGGAGAAATCCTGCGCAAAGAAAAAATCGAAACCAGTTATGAACACGGCGCGGAAGGTTTTTTAAAACAAATCGCGGATTTTATCAACCAGACCAAAGCGCAATACCCGGACCAGCAAACGGCGGTGGGCGTCGGCGCGCCGGGAGACGTGGACAATCAGCGCGGCGTGCTGCGCTACAACCCGAATTTGAAATTTAAAGACGTGGACGACTGGCCGCTGGCCGACATTTTGCAGCGGCATACCGGTATCCGCCCGCACGTGGCCAATGACGCCACGCTGGCCGCTTGGGGCGTGTATGAACGCGTGCTCAATCGCCAGGGCACCAATGTGCTGGTGGTCACGCTGGGAACGGGCGTAGGCGGCGGGCTTATCCTTAACAAAGAGCTCTACCAAGGTTCCAACGGCACCGCGGGAGAAATCGGCCACACGAAAATCGCCAGCGTCAAAAACGGACCGCAGTGCGGCTGCGGCGCGCGCGGATGTCTGGAAGCGTTTGTGGGCACCATCGGCATTAAACGGCGCGTCATGGAAGGCATTTTGGAGCACCCGCAGTCCATTTTGGCCAAAATGGTGGAACAGGAAAAGAATTTCAAAATTGAATTGGTCTCCCGCGCGGCGGAAAAAGGCTGCCCTCTGGCGTTGAAAATTTGGGAAGACACCGGGTTTTTCCTGGGCATCGGCATTTCCAACTGCGTGCTGGGACTGGATACGGATACCGTGGTGCTGACCGGGGGCGTGTCCGGCGCGGCCAAATATTTTCTGCCTTCGCTGGAGAACGTCCTGCATCACCAGCAGATACAAACGCCGTTTAAAAAGCTTAAACTTGTGGTTTCCCAAGACCCCAATATCGGCGGGGTCGGCGCAGCCATGTACGCCATTTACCGGGAAACAAAAACAAACCTGACGAAATGAAAACGCTCCGTCCGCTTCTTTTGACGCTTGTCTGCCTGCTTTCCGCGCCGTTCTCCGGCGCGGAAAACGCGCTGCCCGCGCCGGACGAAACGAACGGATTTCTGTATTTTACCGCAGACGAAGCCGCGGCGGACCCCGTCGCCAAAAAAATCAACTTGAAAGGCGACGTCACGCTGATTCAGCATACCCGGGAAGGCGAAGTGCGCACCGTCAAAGGGCAAGACATCACCCTGGACCAACAAAACACCACCGTCACCTCCGTCGGCCCGATGAGCGTGGAAGGGGCGGGAGGAAAGCTGGAAGGCAACAACGTTTCGGTCAATTATACAACCAAAGATTTCCGGGCTGAAAACATTCAAACGCAATATCCGCCGCTGCGCGTCATTTCGGCCAAAGAAATTTCTTCCCAAAACGGGACCGAACGTCTCAAAGGAGCCGTACTGACTTGCTGCGACAATCCCGACCCGCATTACACCGTCACGCTGGGCCGTTTAAAAGTGTCCCCGGAAAAACGGGTTTTCGGTACCAACGCCGTATTTAAATTAGACGGCATTCCGCTTCTGTGGCTGCCCGTCTTTTGGCGCTCTTTGGAGAGCAAAAAACCTTGGACCACCCATGTGGACTTTACGCAAAGCAACAAAGTGGGTTTTGGCTTGCTGACCTCCACTGTATTTGACGAAGTGTGGGGTTTCCGCCCCAAAATCAACCTGGATTACTACACCAAATCCGGCATCGGCATGGGGCTGGAAATGATGGCCGTGGAAACACCGACGCTTAAGGGAACCGCGGAAGCCTATTACATCAACGATCACGCCAATCCCGACGAAGAATACACCGTGGACGGGCATCCCTTCCAACTGCAAGACACCAAACGCTGGGGCATACGCGGCGGCTACTGGTGGGAAATGTACGACAGTTCCGACCATTTCAACAATCCTTCCGGTGCGCTGTACCAGTTTCAAACCCAGTTCCGTATGGTGTCCGACCCGTATTTTAACGACTCGTTCTTCCGCGGCAACCCGTATATCTTTACGCCGGACCAGGAAACCAACTTCTCTCTCTCCCGCCAAAGCCGCAGCTCCACACTGCGTCTGAGTTATACGCAGCAAGATATTTTTGACTGGCAGAACGGGGAGTTCATCGCCAAGCAACGCAATTTGCCCAAACTGGAATATATGCTGCTGCCGTTTAAAGACCCCGTACTGGGGCTGACGCACCGCATGGAATTGAACTTCAACAATACGTCTCTCATGGAAGAAAAATGGCAGCGCCAAGGCAACGCGCGCTGGACGACGGAAAAATCCGTCCGGATTACGCGCGGACTGACGTTCCTTCCCAGCGTGTTTTACGACCAGCACGTCACGCTGCAAGATGAAAATTACCAAGACAAAACCGCCTGGGTGGGCCGCGTGGGAACGGATTTGAATCTGCAAACCGACACGCCGCTGGGTACGCTGGATTTTGGCTACCAATACACCAAACGTCTTTCCACGGGCACGCTGCGTTCCGACCAAACCTCCGCCGACCACGGAGAAGAGCGCAACCGTCTTTACATTGAAAACTATTTCCGCCCGACCTTCAACACCTATGTCCGCGCGGCGACGGGATTCAGTTTAATCAACTACGACGGCAAAAAAGATTCCTGGGATCATCTCAAACACCGCATAGAACCCGTCCTGCTGGAAGCCGGATACACTTCTTCCGACGGGTCCGTCAATTTGTTTGCGCAAAATTTATATGATTTAATTGAAAAGAACCAGGCTTTTATCGCCCAAACCAATTTTTCATTTAAAGGACAGCGGCTGGGGCTGGGACTGACCAATTACACCACCTACCAAGACCCGTATTCTCTTTACCAGACTTTCTCCAACCGCTATACGTTTACCACGGACCTCAGCCTGCACGTGCCGGACAGCACCTGGTGGGTGGACTTGGGAGCAGATTTTGAACTGCAAGAGCGGAAATTTGATTCCTTTAACAAATTGCTGCGCGTGACCAAACAGTTTCACGACGCGGTGGCCGAAATATCCGTGCGGGACCGCAACGACAACCTTTCCTTTGCTTTCCGCATTAATATTTTGTGCGGAACGTCCGGGCGCAAAGACCCCGTCCAAAGCCGGGAAGACCGCTATTGGTACCCCTGGAGAGGACCGAACGATTTGCGCGATATGTAATCCCTTTCAAAACAGGGGAGAAAACTATCATGACCCCCAACATGATGTTTAAAAAACAAGGCTGGATAGAAGTGATTTGCGGATGTATGTTTTCGGGAAAAACCGAAGAGCTCATCCGCCGCGTGCGCACCGCGCTGATCGCCAAACAAAAAGTACAGCTGTTCAACTCCAAGCTGGACACCCGCTACGGCATAGGCAGCATTATCAGCCACAATCAGAACAAAGTGGACGCCTGCTGCGTCAAAAATTCCGCCGAAATTTTACCGATGGTGGAAAAGGACACGCAAGTGATTGCCATAGACGAAGTTAACTTTTTTGACAAAGGCATCGTGGACGTGTGTGACCGGCTGGCCAAAGCGGGCAAACGCGTTATCGTCGCCGGGCTGGATACGGATTACCGCGCCGAGCCTTTTGAAGTGACGGCCGCTTTGCTGGCCAAGGCGGAGTTTGTCACTAAAAACCACGCCGTCTGCACCAAATGCGGCAATCCCGCCACATTTACCCAACGCATGACAAAAGACACCAAACGCATCGTGGTGGGCACTACGGACGCCTATCAGGCCAGATGCCGCCGCTGCTATAAAAAGCCCAAAGAGGCCGCAAAATGAACGAACAAAACGCTTTTATTCAAACACAGCCGGGGAACACGTCGCCCGCACCGGTTTATGCCGGGTTCTGGATTCGCGCGGGCGCGTGTCTGGTTGACTGCCTGGTTCTGATGATTCCCTTGGGAATAGCCACAGCCGTCCTGTTGGGATTTACCATATATAAAACGGCTCCTTTGATGCAGCAGGCCGATCCCAGCCAAAATATTCCGCCGGAAGCCATGCAGGCGTTTTTGCTTATTTACGGCGGCATTTTGTTGATGCAGCTGCTGGGCATCGTGTTATTTTGGCTGTATTTTGCCCTGCAGGAAAGCGGCGCGCACCAGGCCACCTGGGGCAAACGTCTCTTCGGCTTGCGCGTGACGGACGCCAACGGAGCGCGTCTTTCTTTTGCGCGCGCCAGCGGACGGACGTTCGCCAAATATATTTCTTACATGACGCTCTACATCGGCTACATGATGGCGGGCTGGACGCAAAAGAAACAGGCGCTGCACGACCTGATCGCCGATACTCTCGTCGTTAAAAACAGCTGAGTTTTTCTCTCAAAAAACCGGTCCTTCTCATCAATTGGGAGGACCGGTTTTTCATTTTATCGGGCTCAAAACATTTCAGACATAAAATTACCCGATATAAATAAAGTTCTTTTGCTTAAAAAATTTCCCCTTTTCTTCTTATTTCCAACTCACCAAGATATCACTTTAGCGGGCCGATATCATCACTGCCGTCAGGAAATTCCCGCTTAGAAAAAAGGCACAAGCGTAAACGCTTGCGCCTTTCATCTGCAAAAACTCCGCTTAAAAAGACCAATGCGGGGTAAAGGAATCTCCCGGCAAATCCGCCACCAAATGCGGCGCACTGCCGTCGGCGTCCATAACGTATAATTTGCGTTTTCCGCCGTCACGGGTGCTGGTAAAAGCGATAAAACGCCCGTCGGGAGACCAAGTCGGGTCTTCGTTCGATCCGGCGTCCGTGGTCAAACGGCGAAGCTGCGTGCCCGTCAAATCCACCAAAAAAATGTCAAACGGATGATACGGAGATTCGCGCCCGGCGAATACAATCCATTCCCCGGTAGGGGACCACTGCGGGCTGTCGGACCAGTTAAACGTTTTGGTCAAAGGGCGGGTTTGGCGGGTGGCCAGCTCCATGACGTAAATCTGCGGGTTTCCGGCGCGGTTGGACACAAAGGTGATAAATTTCCCGTCCGGAGAATACGACGGAGAACCGTCCACGGAGTGTCGGTTGGTGATTTGCGTTTTTTCTCCCGTTTCCAAATTATAAATATAAACACTCGGATTGGAACCCTTGGAACTGGTAAAGACCAACGCTTTGCCGTCCGGAGACACGCCGCCGATCAGCGACAAACCTCCCCGAATCACCACCGGGGCGATTTTGCCCGCTTTTAAATCAATGGCGAAAATATCCGGGTTTTTATAGCGGTACGTCGTGTAATAAATGCGTCCGTCTCTGCTCCAGCGCGGCAGCAGAGAAATACTGCGGTCATTGGTCAGTTTTTTCAAATTTTGGCCGTCATAATCCACCACGTAAATTTCCTTATGTTTCGTCGCATTGTTGGAAAAAGCGATCTTCGTGTCTGCAATACCCCGGCGGCCCGTCAGCGTTTGGGTAATTTGATCCGCCGCGATATGGGCCAAACGGCGCAAACTGGCTTTGTTTCCTTTAAAAGCTTTGGCGAATACGGGCGCCTGCGTGGCGGTGTCAAACACGTACAGCTTGATGGTATAATACGGGTCGGCGTACGTGATCTCCCCGCCGATCAAATAATTGGCGCGCAATTTGGCCCATTGCGCCAAATCCGCTTTTGGATTGGAAGGAACATAGTCCGGCCCGTCGGAAGATACGTCAAAATAACGTCCGTATAAAATATCCGCGCGCAAGGTGTCATATACTTCCTGCGCGGCGGCAAGAGCTTCTCCCTGCCTGGCAAAAGCCGGCATGGCGATCAAAGGCAGTTTTTTCCCGCCGGAAGACGTAATACCGATATACACGTCCGTATTCGGAGCGGCGAACAAACCCGCGCCGCACAGCCCCAACAGGGCCGCGCAAAAGAAAGAATAGAAATTTTTCATGATATTATTTCAAACGGGCCAATTCTTCTTTGGCCAGACGGGCTTCGGGGCTGCGCCCGAAATCCTGCACGACGGAATTAAAATAGCGTTTGGCTTCTTCCGTCTTGCCCAAAGGAATAATGCTGCGCGCGTATTTTAGGCGGGCGGTCGGAATGATTTTGCTTTCCGGGAATTTCTGCAGCACTGTGGCGTAGGCAATGGCCGCGGGTTTGGTTTGTCCCAGCGCGGAGTAAGCGTCGCCCAAATAAATATAAGCTTGCTGAATATTTTCCCCTTCGGGGTATTTGTCTATATAAAGTTTAAATCCGCTGGCGGCCAAATCATAAGACTGCTTGGAGAGGCGACTCTTTGCTTCATTAACGATATCAGAGGGCAGCATAACGCGCGC
>CAMGSK010000052.1 GCA_946061795.1 uncultured Elusimicrobium sp. | reverse complement strand
TGGAAAGTTTGGGTTTGGGAATGTAGCGCTACTGCGTGCCGAAGCGATGAATTTGATTTTAGAACGCCCCGGAATTTTCCGGGGCGTTTTGCCTTAGATGATCTTATGCCGATTGGCCGATGGCAGATATCAAAAATCCTTTTCTGCGGGAATGATTTTCTGTAGTCTAACGATAGACCCCAGAAAGAGAGGCAAGGGGAAAAGACTTGCATATCGTTTTTTTTTTTTGATAAATTTTGCATATGAACAAAATTTATCAAAAATTATCCCCCGTTAGGAAAAACGTCGGATTTACGCTGATAGAACTGTTGGTGGTCGTGTTAATCATCGGTATTTTGTCAGCAATCGCATTGCCTCGGTATGAAAAGGCGGTAGAGAAATCGCGTTCCGTTCAGGCTGTGACTATGATTAGAGCGGTGGCGGACGCTTACCAGCGGTATTACATGGCAAACGGCGTTTATCCCCAAACTATTGACGAATTAGACGTACAGGTGCCGTGGACGGGTACGCAGAAATGGTATCCTTCTTCTTCCGACAGCCGCTCTAACGGCGATTGGTCCTGTGAACTCTTTGCTGTGGGCTCTATGAGGGGAATATACGTCGGACGTCTGAGCGGACCTTATAAAGGAGCTGCCTTGGCTTTTTTTGTAAAGACGGAGCCGGCCAGTGAACAAAACCGTATTTTATGTATAGAACGGTTGGCGGGCGGAGTAAATTTTACCAAGGACCGCGGAGAGTATTGCCATAATATAATGGGCGGAACTTATGTGGGGCAAATGGGCGCGGTGGATGCCTTCCGTTTGCCGTAATAGCGGCAGGCTTTTTGGTTCGTTCGGGTTTTTTAAAGCTTAAGATACTTCTTTAAACTCCGTAAAACCAACGATATGCATTTTGTAAGATGACCTGAAGAGACGGCTCTGTGGACCTTGGCAGTTTAATCGGTTCCCGGAGGATTATTGATATAAAACAAAAAACCCACCGAACGGTGGGTTTTTAAAATGGTGGACCCGACAAGGATCGAACTTGCGACCTCCTGCATGCCATGCAGGCGCTCTCCCAGCTGAGCTACGGGCCCGTCTTATGTATATAGTATAGCAATTTTTTTTATTTTTGAAAAGATTTTTTATTTTTCTTCCAAAATATCTTGCGTTTGTCAAAAAGCCAAAGCCGATATAAGCCTTGTGTATCTTCCGAATCGCGGCTCTTTCCGTTAAATTTTGGTCACCAACAATTCCATTAATTTATGACGGCGGAATTTACGTGCGGCCATATGCAGCCCCGCGCAGGTGACGGCGTCGCTGGGGCCCAGCGCGTGCCCGGCCTGCAGGGCCGCCCATTGTTCGGCGTTGACGGCGGGAGGCAAATCCTCCGGCGGCGGCAGCTTCAGCGCGTCAAATACTTCCCGCATATCCGCGGTGGCGCTGACCACCAACCCGTTTCCAAAGGGACGAATATAAGCGGGGAAGAAATCGTATTCGTCTTCTATTTCTCCCACCAGCTCTTCAAATATGTCTTCCAAAGTTAAAATGCCCGTGATTTGTTCGTCGTCCGTCACCAGGCAAATATGCTGGCGGGCTTTCATCATTTGCTGAAGAGCCGAGGAAATAATGGTGTCTTCGTCCAAGCGGAGCATGGGGCGCATAATGGAGCGCGTCGTCGGGGCCGCTCCCTGTGCGGCGGTTTTGGTGGCGTTGAAAATATCTTTAAAATTCAGATATCCGATAATGCTTTGCGGGTCGTTCTTGCGTTCGCGCACCGGAAAGCGCGTGTGCATGTCCAAATGGGCCTTTACAAAAGTGTCGGCGATCGTATCGTCTGCGTCCAGCATATACACTTGTTCCAACGGCACCTGAATTTCTTTGATTTTGCGCACACAGAACATGGCGCTGGAAAGCACAATTTTTTCTTCCGTTTTGCCGAACAGACGCGACGAGGACGCAATGGCCGCCGCCGCGCGTAAATCCGCCATGGCGGCTTTTTGGGCTTCTTTTGCGTCGGTGTTTTTCCGGACGGTTTTTTTGGTCAGCAGCGCTACGATGGCCTCCATAATCCGTACGACGGGATACATCAGCCGGTAAAGCTGGCGCATAGACGGAGAAAAATGAAGGACGACCCATTCTTTGTTTTTCAGCGCGAACGTTTTGGGGGTAAGTTCGGCAAACACGATCGTAATAAAACTCAGCGGCAGCACCACAAAGATGACCGCCAACGCATTGGCCAGCCGGGCATGCAGATGAAAGGTGTTTTGTAGCCACGGGGCAAACCATTCCCCTGCTCCGGCTCCGCCTACGGCCGCTGCCACGGCCCCCACCAGCGTAATGCCTATTTGAATGGTGGCCAAACTTCCTTCCATATGGTCTTTCATATAGAGGGCGCTTTCGGCCCCCCGCTTTTTTTCTTGCGCCAAAATGGATAATTTGGTGCGGGACGCTGATGCAAGGGCCATTTCATATGCGGCCAGCAGCGCGTTTAACACCAACATCAAAATCATGATAAAAATAGTCATATAAGCTAAGTTTACCAAATACGTAAGATTCCTTTCAAAGTGCCAAAAAAGGGTTATTACTCCGGTGCGGGGAGGGCTTTTGGTATAATGACATCGGGAGAGATTTATGAACAAAAAATTTATCGTTTCCGGCATGAGCTGCGCCGCTTGTTCCGCCCGGGTGGAAAAAGCGGTTTCCTCTTTGGCCGGCATGCGCAAAGCGGAAGTCAATTTACTCAAAAACACGTTAAATGCCGATTTTGACGAAAATGTCCTGTCTGAGCAAGACATTCTGTCGGCCGTGAAAGCCGCGGGCTATGCGGCCCAGTCGGCGCAGGGGGAAACATCCGCCCCTCAGACGGACCCCGCGCGGGAAGAAGAGGCGCGCTTACAAAAACGTTTCTGGCTCTCGGCGGCGTTCTCTCTTCCTCTTTTTTATGTGGCGATGGGACATATGGCCGGTGCGCCGCTTCCGGCGGCGGTGACGGGAAACCCCGGCGTATTTGCGTTGACGCAGCTGCTGCTGTTGCTTCCCGTATTGTATGTAAACCGGGAGATATTTGTGAACGGGTTTAAGACGCTGTGGCACCGCGCCCCGAATATGAACAGTCTGATCGCCTTGGGCTCTTCGGCCGCCGCGGCGTACGGCGTCGGCGCGTTGTACGTCATTATATGGTCTTTGGGAAATGCGGACGCGCAGCGCGCGCATGAAGCGGGAATGGATTTGTATTTTGAGTCCGCTGCCGTGATTTTGACGCTTATTACCCTGGGAAAATATATGGAATCCCGCGCCAAACGCAAAACCTCCGGCGCCATTGCCCAGCTGCTTAACTTGGCCCCTAAAAAGGCCTTGCTGGTGCGTGATGGCCAAGAAACGGAAATCCCCGCCGAACAAATAAAAGAGGGGGATGTTTTGGCCGTGAAGGCCGGAATGGCCGTACCGGCCGACGGGATTATCGTCAGCGGCCGCGGCGCTCTGGACCAGTCCGCATTAACCGGGGAAAGCATGCCGGTGGATAAAACGACGGGGGACGCCGTCAGCGCGGGAAGCGTCAATACGGCGGGGTATTTTCAATTTTCCGTCACCAAAGCGGGCAGCAAAACCCTTTTGTCCCAAATTATTGCCTTGGTGGAAGAAGCTTCCGCTTCCAAGGCCCCCGTCGGTCGTTTGGCCGATAAAGTCAGCGGCGTATTTGTCCCCGTGGTGCTCGCGATTGCGCTGGTGACGGCGGCCGTGTGGCTGCTGGCGGGATATGGCGCCGCGTTTGCTTTGGGAACGGCGGTGGCTGTGTTGGTTATTTCCTGTCCTTGCGCGCTGGGATTGGCCACTCCGACGGCGGTAATGGTCGGAACGGGGACGGGCGCGCGGAGAGGTATTTTGTTTAAATCCGCCCAAACATTGGAAACGGCCCGCTTGGTCAATGCCGTTTTGTTGGATAAAACGGGGACGCTGACGCAGGGAAAACCGGAAGTGACGGACGTGTCTTTGACTCCTGGGACGGAAGAAAAAACCTTTTGGCTTCGGGCCGGCGCAGCGGAAAGCCGTTCCGAACATCCTCTTTCCCGTGCCGTGATGCGCGCGTGCGAAGAACGAGGCTTTTCCGGCGCATGGAAGAGCGAAGCGTTTGAATCTTTTCCCGGTGCGGGCATTCGCGCGCGGGTGGACGGCGTGTGGGTGAGCGGGGGAAATTTAAGGTATATGCATTCGGCCGGGATAGAGGTTCCGCAAGCGTACGAAGAAAAAGCCCGCGCTTTTGCCGAAGAGGGCAAAACGGCGTTGTTTTTTGCCGAGGACGGGAAATTTACCGGGCTTCTGGCGTTGGCCGATCTCCCCAAACCCGGCGCGGCGCAGGCTGTGGCGGAACTGGAAGCCATGGGACTGCGGGTGATTTTGTTGACGGGAGATAATGAACGTACGGCGCATGCAGTGGCCAAAAAACTGGGAATACGGCATGTAATTGCCGGGGTGCTGCCCCAGGATAAAGAGGCCGAAGTGCGCCGTTTGCAGCAGGAAGGTTTGCGCGTGATGATGGTGGGGGACGGCGTGAACGACGCGCCCGCTCTGGCGCGTGCGGATGTGGGTGTGGCCTTAGGGGCGGGAACGGACGCCGCTTTGGAAACGGCGGACGTGGTGCTGGTAAAAAATGATTTGGCCGCAGTGGCGGCGTCCGTACGGCTTTCGCATGCGGTGATGACAAACATTAAAGAAAATTTATTTTGGGCGTTTTTTTACAATGCGCTCGGTATTCCTTTGGCGGCGGGGGTTTTTTATCCGTGGCTGGGGTGGAAGCTGAGCCCCGTGTTTGCGGCTGCGGCGATGAGTTGCAGTTCCGTTTTTGTAGTGGGCAACGCGCTGCGCCTGAGACGTTTTGATCCGTTTAAAAAATACGGAAATTTTCAAAAGAAAGAAGAGGAAAAGAAAATGACGAAAATCGTGATGATAGAAGGCATGATGTGCGCGCATTGCGCGGGCCGGGTGGAAGCTGCTTTGAGCGCGCTGCCGGGTGCAGAGGCAAAAGTAGATTTGAACCGCAAATGCGCGGAAGTTTCCGGAGAGGTTTCAGATGAAGCCGTTCGGGAAGCGGTGGAAAAAGCCGGATATAAGGTAACGGATATCCACGAAAAATAAAAACGTGCAAGGTTTGCATGGCCCGGAGTATTCCGCTCCGGGCCGTTTTGTTTTTGAAAATTACCGCGGAAAATATACAAACGCCCCGGACGGGTCATCCGGGGCGTGGTGAGAAAAAATCAAACGGAAACGGTTTATTCGTTTAAGAAACTTTTTCCCGTTTGCAGCTTGGGCAGTCCCAGATACTCGGCCGCCGTTTGGCCCAAATCCGCGTATGTTTCCCGCGCGCCGATAAAGCCGGGTTTTACTTTGTGGCCGAACATCAGCACGGGCACGTGTTCGCGCGTATGGTCGGTGCCTTTATAGGTAGGGTCGCAGCCGTGGTCAGCAGTGATAAACACCACGTCATTTTCTTTCAGGACGGTTAAAAGCTCCGGCAGGCAGGAGTCAAAGTATTCCAATCCTTTGGCGTATCCTTCCGCGTCGCGCCGGTGACCCCAGGTCATGTCAAAGTCCACGAAGTTCGTGAAGACAATGCTGTTGTCCGGGGCATTTTTGATTTCTTCCAGCGTGACGTCCCATAATTCCTCCAGACCGGAAGCTTTTACCGCGCGCGTAATGCCGCAGTGGGCGTAAATATCGGCTATTTTCCCTACGGAAATCACGTTCCCTCCCGCGTTTTTCATGACGTCCAGAAGGGTTTGGCTGGGAGGCGTGACGGAATAATCGTGGCGGTTTTTGGTGCGTTTAAATTCACCTTTTTTCTCTCCTTCAAACGGCCGGGCGATGACGCGGGCGATGTTATAGGGTTTTAGATGTTTGAAAGCGATTTCGCACACTTTGTACAGCCGCTCCAAACCGAAATGTTTTTCGTGCGCGGCGATTTGAAACACGCTGTCGGCCGACGTATAGCAAATGGGTTTGCCCGTCTGAATATGCGCTTCCCCCAGTTCTTCAATAATGGCGGTGCCGGAGGCGGCTTTGTCACCCAAAATGCCGGGCAGTCCTGCTTCCTGACAAATTTTCTCAATGAGCTGCGGAGGGAAAGAGGGGTAGTCCGGCTTAAAATATCCCCAGTCAAACGTGACGGGCACGCCCGCCATTTCCCAGTGGCCCGAAGAAGTGTCTTTGCCTTTGCTGACTTCTTTCATATATCCGTATTTTGCGGGAAGGTTCAGCTTGGCCTCCGGCTGAGCTTCTGCCGACGGGACGGATTTTCCGGTGGAGGCCTGTGCTGCTTTAAACAAACCCAGCGCGGCCAGATTAGGCAGCTTCAGCCCTCCGCGCGCGGCGGCGATGTGCCCCAGCGTATCGGCTCCTTCGTCGCCGAAAGCGGCGGCGTCCTCCGCGCCTCCCAGTCCGAACGAATCCATCATCAAAATGATTACGCGTCCTTTTTCTGTCATATTCCGCTCCTTAATGCGTCAGGTACCCGGCGGACTTCCGCCGTTTTCTTTTACTCTAGCAAATTTGCGCCGCCGCGTGGTTCGGAGATTGGCGGGCCGGTTTTTGCATTAGAGTCCTTCCCGCGCGCGTGCGATTCATGCTAAACTATATACAATCTGTTGGAGCAAGGGGGATACATGAATAAAGCATATGAAACAATGAGGGGTTTTTGGCTGGATGCAAAAAATTTGCTGCATAAAAAAGAAGTTCCCGCGTTGGGCGAACACAAAATTTGCGTCGCCGGAGTGGAAATGGCGGCGACGGATGACCGCGGCGGCGTGAAGAATTTGATGGCGGCGGCTTCGTCTCTGGGCAACGCCAGCATGTATTTTGAAAACCACAGCGCCAGCGGTTTAGGCGGCTTTACCGGAGGGGCGTCCAGCGGCCCGGTGCGGGATAAAGCTTTGCGTTTGATGCAAGCCGCGGCAGAAGCCGCCGGAAAACTGGACGCCGTTGCGTCTTTGCCTCAGCAAAAAGATCCGTCCCGCGTCACGCTGTTTGCCGTATCTGCGGACGGACGTATTTTTGCTAAAGAGTTGGCCGAATCCCAGGCCAGAGACCCGCAAAACGAACTCTATCCGTTTTTTGCCTATACCCAACAGCTTATCGGCGCGTTCCGGGAAGAACAACAACCCTCCGCGCCTGTTCCGCCCGCCCAAGAGCAAAAAGCCGGCTGACGGCGGAGGAGTCCATGTATAAGACCACAGGGTTCAAACGCGCTTTTGTGGTGGTGTTGCTGGCCGCGCTTATCGTAGCGGCGGGCTCGGTGCTGTATTGGCGCCAGGTGACCCGGCGCTTGAGCGCCGACGCGCGCGCGTCCATTGCCGAATTAAGCCGGGAATCGGCCGCTCATTTTAACCGCCTGATCAGTGCGCAGCTGCAGGTGTTGACGGCGTTGGCCGTTTCCTTGGAGACCCCGGACGCACTTGCCAGCCAAAATAAGCTGATATCTTATCTTAACCGCCAAAACAAACGCAATTCGTTTGATTTGACGGGCTTTCAATACAAAAACGGCCTGGCCGTGTTTTCCAACGGGGCGTCCGTGCGGGATTTCCTCAGTTCGCAGGATGTGGCTTTCGCTTATGAACACAGCCATTTTATTTCCGCTTTGCGCAAAGATCCGTTTGACGGAAAGCCGGTGCTGGTGCTGGCCATTCCGCTGAGAGCGGAAGGGAAAAAGCTGGGGGTCGTTTTCGCCACTCAGCCCGCGCAGTTTTACGCGGAAGCGCTGAAAACGAATTTGTTGGGGAAAAACGGATTTGAATTTATTGTTTCTTCCAAAGGAGAGATTGTTCTCTCGTCTTCTGAGGCTCCGTACGCAAATGTTTTTGATGTGGCTTCCAAATCCCGTTTTGACGCCGGAACATCCGCCCTGCGGCTGCGCCGCGATTTGGAAGAAGGACGGGACGGATTGACGGGCTATGAATTTGAGGGGTGTCATCGTTTCGCTTCGTATTATCCGCTGGCTTACAACGGCTGGCATGCGCTGTCCGTTCTGCCCACGGCGTCCGTGGCCGATAAAGCGCAAACGCTGATGTGGATGTCTTTAGCGTTGTGTTTGTCCATTATCGGCGTGCTGGGTCTGTTGCTGGCGTTTATTTTGCGCATGCAATATAAAAATTCCCGCGCCCTGTATCGCTTGGGTTTTGTGGACCCGTTAACCGGAAAAGACAATTTGAACGCGTTCCGTTTTCATTTTGCCGAGGCCGCCGCAGCATTAAAAGAACACGGCGCGGAATGTGCTTTGGCCGTAGTGAACGTGAACCGTTTTAAAGCCGTTAACGACATTTACGGCTTTGAACTGGGCGACCAGGTGTTAAAACAGGTGGCGTCTTCTCTTCAGGAAGGTTTGGCGGAGAAAGAGCTGTTTTGCCGCTGCGGAGCGGACGTGTTCTTGCTTCTACTGCAATGCCCCCGGCGCGAAGCGCTGGGCAAACGCGTGGAAGCGTTGGCGGAGCGCGCCGGCCGTTTTTGCCGAGCGGGAAAAGAATGCCTGCCGATGTCCCTTACCTGCGGAATCTATGTTTTGGACGAGGACGTGCCTTTTTACATTATGATGGACCGGGCCAACTTGGCTTTGGCTTCGGCCAAACGCAGCGCGGGCCGCAGCTGCGCGTTTTACGATGAATCCCATTTGCGCCAAATTGTGACGGAAAAACGTATTGAAAGCAGTATGGAACAAGCGTTGGAAAACGGGGACTTTAAGCTGTATCTGCAGCCGAAATGCCGTTTTAAAACGGGCCTCATCCAAAGCGCGGAGGCTTTGGTGAGATGGAAACATCCTTCGCAGGGGCTTATTCCTCCGGATTGGTTTATTCCCGTGTTTGAAAAAAACGGCTTTGTGCTGAAACTGGATATGTTCATGCTGAAGGAAACGCTGGCGTTGTTAAAACGCTGGAAAGAAGAAAGCCGCCGTTTGATCCCGGTGGGGGTGAACTTTTCCCGTTTGCATTTGGCCGACGCGGACTTTGTGCAAACCCTGTCCGAAGAAGCGGACCGTTTCGGCGTGGATCACTCGTTGCTGGAAGTGGAGCTGACGGAAAGCGTGGTGTTTGGAAACGAGGAGCGCATGAAGCAGGTGATTGACCAGCTGCACGGACGCGGTTTTTCCGTGGCGATGGATGATTTCGGTTCCGGCTACTCTTCTCTTAACGTATTGAAAAATTTGTGTTTTGACTGTGTGAAGCTGGACAAAGAATTTTTAGCCCGCGGAGAAGGCAATCCGCGCATGCGCCAGATTATTTCCGGCGCGGTGAAGATGATCAAATCCCTGGGCAGCCGGGTGGTGGCGGAAGGCGTGGAAACACGCGAGCAGGCGGAGTTCTTGCATTCCATTGGCTGTGATTTGGCGCAGGGATATCTTTTCTCCCGTCCTTTGCCGGTGGAAGATTTTGAACGGCGTTTGGGCGATGAGACGCCGGAGTGAAGCCTTTGCCTAAAAGAACCCCCGGATTTTAAAATCCGGGGGTTCTTTTGTTTTTAAATTTCTTCCCAGCCTTCCACGGCGGAGCTTTGGTTGTAAG